>CAYJTX010000001.1:0-40151 GCA_964372615.1 uncultured Bacteriovoracaceae bacterium
ATAACACACTCTTTCCCTACACGAGCTCTTCCGATCTTGCCCCTTTCAGCGCTCCTCTTTCTCGCGGCCGCGCACCCCACCCCGCTGGCTCGGGCGGAAGGCCTTCCGCTGGACCCCTCGCAGTTTCCGGACCCGAACGGCCTGCTCTCGGACTCGGTCGCGAAGTCCTTCACCCAGACGGTTGCGATGGCTGCCGACCACCGGCCCTACGAACCCGCCACTCCCCTCGGCTCGTCGCTCGGCCTGGACCTCGGCGTCGAGGTCACGCTCATGAAGGTGCCGGAGCATTTCAACAACGCCCTGACGGAGCTGGGCGCCGGCGAGCTTGAGCTTCCGGTTCTCCCGGTCCCGGTCCTCCACGTCCACAAGGGGATCTCGACCTTCGCGGAAATAGGATTGAGCGGCATCGTCTTCCGGACCTTTCGCATTTACGGCGGGAGCTTCAAGGTCGCCGTCTTCCAGCCGACGGAAGGGCCCACGGTCGCGCTTCGCCTCGGGTACACCTTCGCGAAGATCGAGAGCGTCACGACGAAGACGATCACGCCGGCCATCATCGTCTCCCGCCGCATGGCGTACGCCGATCCCTACGTCAGCCTGGGTGCGCAGATCATGCAAGGAACGGTGACCGTGCCGCTCACCGTGTTTGGCACTCCGCTTGAGGCCACGAAGAGCGCGCGCGCCTACACGGGCTTCGCCAGCCTCGGGGTGAAGTTCCGGATTCCCTACATCGCGCTCGCGCTTACCCTGGAGGGCTCGTACAATTCGGGGGGCGGGCAGACGCTCGGAACGAAGATCGGGCTGACATTCTAGCAGGGTGCGCTACACTCAGGGTGTGGCGGTTCAGCTCCTCCTGATTTCCGATCGCAGCGACGACGTAGGATTCGCGGAGCTGATTGCCTCGGCCAACGACTTCGATCTCGTGAAGCTCACGTCGGGGGGAGAGGTTCGGGCCCAGCTCGTGGAGCGCCCCCAGTCGGTGGTGCTCTGGAACATCGACGCCAGAGCGAAGATTGACGGCATCAGCCAGATCCTCCTCAAGTCCATCCAGCCGGTCCGCGTTTTCACGTTGAGCGACCAGCCCCTGAGCCGCTATCGCAGCGTTTTCAGCCGTCCGGCCTTCGGCCACAACATCCTCCGCCGATTCGGAGACCCGGCGCCGGTGATCTACGCCAAGCTCATGGCGGAGGCGATGACCCCCTACCCGCTCGGCACGGCCCGCTACCTGCCCGAAGGCACCCCTATCCAGAAGATCACCCTGAGCCGCTCCACCCAGAAAAACGCCGCGGTCGAAGCCATTCAGAACCACTTCACCAAGCGCAACATCGTTCCCCGGCTCGCGGCGTTGGTCGCACAGGCGGCGGACGAGCTCATCATGAACGCCATCTTCGACGCCCCCGTCCTCCCGAACGGGGTTCAGTATCGTCGAAATCTCAGCCGAGCCCAGGATTTCGAGCTCGGTGACAATGAGCGCGTGGAAGTGGAGGTCGGCTCGTCGTCCGACTACGTCGCCGTGTCAGTCAGCGACCCGTTCGGCTCGCTTCAGAAGGCGACGCTGCTGCGTTTCCTCAGCAAGTCCTACGAGAAGGAAAGCTACGTCGTGAAGCGCTCCGATCCGGAAGCGGGCCTGGGTATCCACAGAGTGATCCGGGCGGGCCTGAGCCTGCTCTTCGTCTGCCAGCCGAAGAAAAAGACACAGGTGACGGTTCTCTTCCCGATAGCACCGAATTACCGGACCTTTCGCTCGGGATTCCGGTTCATCAGCATGATGACCGAGTGAGGGGTATGGGCGGGGAATAGCCCGCTCACGCCATCCACCCGTCGTCGCGCTGCGCTGTGAGTTTCACTGCGATCGACTGCCCGGTCTTTGGTCACTGTCCAAACGAGAGCGCTCGCCAGACCTGCTTCCAAACTTCCGTGGAAAACCGCTACTTATTCTCCTTTGCGCGCTTCTCCTGATGCTTGCGCGACATCTCTTCCTGGACGTTCCGCGGGACCGCCGAGTACTTCATGAACTCCATCGTGAACTCGCCCTTGCCCTGGGTGGCCGAACGCAGGTCGGTGGCGTAGCCGAACATCTCGGTCAGGGGCACCTCGGCCTCGACGACCGAGAACGCCTCGTGCGTCGCGCTCCCGACGATCATGCCGCGGCGCTGGTTGATCTGAGCCATGACGGAGCCCTGAAACTCCTCGGGCGCCTGCACCTCGAGCTTCATGATCGGCTCGAGAACAGCCGCGCCGGCCTTCTCGTACGCCTCGCGAAACGCCATGAGGGCTGCGGTCTTGAACGCCTGCTCGCTCGAGTCGACCTGGTGGGAGGCGCCGTCGTTGATCACCACCCGCACACCCACGATCGGGAAGCCGATCAGCCGGCCTTCTTTCACCGCCTCCACGAAACCCTTTTCGCAGGCAGGGATGAACTCGCGCGGGATCGACCCGCCCGTGATCTCGTCGACGAACTCGAAGAGCAGGGCCGAATCCGAAGGCAGCGGCTCGACGTAACCCGCGACCCGGCCGTACTGGCCTGAGCCGCCCGTCTGCTTCTTGTGCGTGTAGTTGAACGTGGCCTTCTGGGTGATCGTCTCGCGGAACGCCACCTGCGGCTTGCCGACGATGACGTCACAGTGGAACTCGCGCTTCATCCGCTCGCAGTAGATCTCGAGGTGCAGCTCGCCCATCCCGCTGATGATCGTCTCGGCGCTCTCCTCGTCGCGGTGCACCCGGAAGGTCGGATCTTCCTTGGTGAACTTGTTGAGCCCCTTGGAAAAGTGGTTCTGCGAGCTCTTGTCCTTGGGCGCGATCGCGAGCGAGATGACCGCGTTCGGGATGAACATGGACGTCATCGTGTACTTGATCGTGCCGTCGGTGAACGTGTCGCCGGACGCGCAGTCGACGCCGAAGAGCGCCACAATGTCGCCCGCCTGCGCCTCCTCCACGTCGTTCATCTCGTCGGCGTGCATGTGCACCAGGCGCGGCACCTTCACCTTGCGATCGTTGGACGAGTTATAGATGAAGCTGCCCTTGGCGAGCTTGCCCTGGTACATGCGCATGTACGTCAGCTGCCCATACCGGCCCTCGTCGAGCTTGAACGCCAGCCCCACGAACGGGAGGTTCGAGTCGGTCTTTAGAACGAGCTTCTCCTCGTTCTTGCGCTGGTCGAGCGCGACGTTCTCCTTCTCCATGGGATTGGGAAGGTAGTAAGTGACCGCGTCGAGCAGGAGCTGGACTCCCTTGTTCTTGTAGGCCGAGCCGACCATGACGGGCGTGAACTGGAGCGAGAGCGTCGCCTTGCGGATCGCCCGACGGAGCTCCTCGACCGAGACCGAGGTCCCCTCGAGGTACTTGATCCCGACCTCCTCGTCGAACTCGCCCACCGCGGCGGTGAGATCTTCGCGATACTTCGTGCAGTCCGCCAGCATCTCCGGCGGGATCGCCTCTTCGCGGATGATCTCGCCGTTTTCTCCGTCGAAGTAGAAAGCCCGCATCGTGACCAGATCGACCACGCCTTTGAACTGGTCCTCGGCCCCGATCGGATAATTGATCAGGTGGGCATTGTGCCGCAGCTTATCGCGCAGCATCTGCACTCCCCGGAAGGGGTTGGCGCCGGCGCGATCCATCTTGTTGACGAAGCAGATGCGCGGGACTTTGTACCGACGCATCTGGCGGTCGACCGTGATGGACTGCGACTGCACGCCGGCCACGGAGCAGAGCACGAGCACCGCGCCGTCCAGCACTCGCAGCGACCGCTCGACCTCAATCGTGAAGTCGACGTGGCCGGGCGTGTCGATGAGATTGATGTTGAAGTCTTTCCAAACGCAGTAGGTCGCCGCCGACTGGATCGTGATGCCCTTTTCGCGCTCGAGGTCCATGAAGTCCATGGTGGCGCCGACCTGGTCCTTGCCCTTCACCTCGTGAATGGCGTGGATCTTCTTCGTATAGAAGAGAATCCGTTCGGAGAGTGTCGTCTTACCCGAGTCGATGTGGGCGGAAATGCCGATATTGCGGACTTTGGAACTATCAATACGCGCCATAACGGAGATCTTTACCCGGGTACTCCCCCCTGGATCAAGGGGAATGATCTGTTATCTCGTGGCCTTCGCCCTTCCATGCTTCAGCGAAGACATCAGGGACTCGACCCGGGTCTGGAGGTCTCGAACCATTTCCTCCCGTTGGCCCGCCAGCTGTATGAGTTTCTTGTACTTCGCCTGCAAGACGATCTCAGCCGTCGTGTTCCGCATGAAGAGGACCGCGCCCAACACATCGTCCGAATCCGGGTCGGGGATCGGAGATACCTTGAGAATCATTCGAAGCTTGGTCTCTCCCAGGGTGGCTGGAAGCTCATCAAATCGCGCGACGGCCTTTCGCTGAATGGCGGCCAGTACCTGGCAGCCCTTGTCGCAAACAGATAATTTCAGTCGGTCGCAGAAGACAGGTGAGCTCTTGAGCTCGCGGGCCCGCATTCCCAGAAGGTGTCTAGCTCCTATATCACTGAAAATAATATGATTTTCACGATCCACCACACAGACCGGATCGAGCGCGGCCTCAAGCCCCGGCCGGTTCAGGTGAATCCACTCATCGATTTTCAGCGTCTCTCCTCATGACTGCGGACCCAGTCGCTTCACGAACCCGAAATACTCGTCCGGGACGGAGTCAAAATCCATGGTCGCTTCGCAGCCCGAGCACTTGGGCTTCGGAACCAAAGCCTCGTCTCCCGCGAACTGCACTTCCTGAGGGAGCAGCAGGACCACTTCGGTCTTCGCGCAGGCCTTGCAGAAGTAGGGGGCCTGAAACGACAGGACCTGGTGCCCCTTGCCGAACATATTCGGAATCATGTTGGCCTGCTCGACGATCCGCTCACAGACATTGACGTAAAAAACCGCCAGTGCCGGCGGAATCCGCTCCAGGAAAATGAGCCACTCCCGCACGCCACAGGAGTTCATGTGCGAGATGTGACCCAGATCGAACTCCACGAACTGGAGCGTCAGCGACTGGCGCGCGATCAGATCCAGAATGCTCTGGAAGTTGATGTCCTCGTCGAACGTGCCCTGGGGACGCACGACCGCTCCGCCCCTGACGAACTCCACTTCGATCTTCAGCTTACCGAAATCGGCAAGTAAGGTCGGGGCTGGACACATAGGGTCTTCATCCTCATCGGTAGGCGCTAACGGAACCCTGAGAAACGCGGCGACAGCCCCGAGGATCTCCTTTCCCATTTTTCATCACCCTGCTAACCCTAGGAAATTATGAAGCGACTGTTCTGGGTCGACCTGGAAATGACCGGTCTCGACGAAGTTCGCGACTCCATTCTGGAAGTAGCCGCCATCGTGACGGATCTCGACTTCAAGCCTGTTGAGACCTTTCATCAGATTGTGTTCCAGCCCCTGAGCGTCCTCGAGGCCATGAGCGCCTGGTGCAAGAAGACTCATGGCGAGAGCGGCCTCACGGCGGCCGTGGCGAAGGGCACTCCCCTCGCCGACGTCGAGCGCGAGCTGCTCCGGCTCCTCGAGCGGCATTTCGATCCCAAGGAGAGGGTCGTGCTCTGCGGAAACTCGGTGGGCAACGACCGGCGCTTCATCGACCGGTACCTCCCCGAGACTTCGAAGCGCCTGCACTACCGGCTCATCGACGTGAGCTCGTTCAAGGAGGTCTTCCGCGAAAAGTACGGCGTGAAATTCGAGAAAAAGAGCACCCATCGCGCGGTCGACGATATTCTGGAGTCGATTCGAGAGCTCCAGCACTACCTTTCCTTCGTGCACCCGCCCGAGAAGCCGAAGTGACCCGCCCCAGCTTCGAGCAGATCTACCTCAGGCTCGCTCTCTCGCTGGCCGAGCGCTCGACCTGCAAGCGGCTACGCGTCGGTACCGTCATCACTTCCACCGATTTCCGGAAGGTTTTGGCCGTGGGATACAACGGCAACGCCACCGGCCTGCCGAATGCCTGCGACCGCGAGGAAGTCGGCAACTGCGGGTGCCTGCATTCCGAGGAGAACGCGGTCATCAACTGCGACGCGCCTCGGGATACCCGGAAGATCGTCTTCGTCACCCACCTGCCCTGCGTCGCGTGCGCCAAGCGTCTCATCAACCTGGGAAACGTCGAGGCCGTTTACTACGCGAACGACTACCGGATCAGGGATTCGGTCGATTTACTGCGATCCGTTGGGATCCGCGTCGAGCTGCGGGTACCGGAATGAAACGCGCGTGCAGGGCGGCCGCTCTCGCCGCGCTCGCCGCCGGAATCGGCCTCGGGTGCATGAGCGCCCCGAAGCCGCCGGGAGCGGAAAGCGGAGCCCAGGCCCGCCCCGGAGTCCTGAGCCGCGAGACCGCGTCCCGTCGGGCTCGCCAGATCGGCAGGCTCAGCTACTCCCTCTGGTTCGGGCTGGATCAGGCGGGAGACCCGTCGCAGGCGAACTTCACGGGCCGTGCGGCCATTCGCTTTGAGCTGAGGGAAAAGGCCGCATCCGTCGGCGACGAGCTCGCGATCGACTTCGAAGGCGGCGAGATCCGCGCTCTCACGATCAACGGAGCGGCTCAGCCCGAGGCGTTCGTGCGGGAGCGGTACGACGGCCACCTGCTGAAGCTGCGGCTCGCGGAGCTCGCCCAGGGGGCGAACCGTCTGGAGATCGCTTACACCCACCCCTTCAGTACGACCGGCAACGGCCTCCATCGCGCCCAGGATCCGGTCGACGCCGCCACCTACGTCTACACGAACCTGGAGCCGTTCAGCGCGAACAAGGTCTTTCCGTGCTTCGACCAGCCCGACCTCAAGGCCTCGTACGAGGTCACGGTCGAGGCGCCCCGCGACTGGATCGTCATCGCCAACACCCAGGAGCGCGAGGTGACGACCCTCAACGGCCGGTCGAGCTGGCAGTTCCCGCCGTCGCCGTCGTTCAGCACCTACGTCTTCGCACTCATGGCCGGCCCGTTCGCCGTCTGGGAGAGCGAGGCCGACGGGATTCCGCTGCGGCTGCTGGCGCGAGAATCCCTGCGGAAGCACGTCGATTACCGGGAGTGGTTCGACGTCACGCGCGCCGGCCTCGCGTTCTACAATCTCCAGTTCGGCTATCCCTATCCGTACTCGAAGTACGACCAGATCCTGGTGCCCGACTTCAACGCGGGCGCCATGGAAAACGTGGGGGCAGTGACCTTCTCCGAGCGCTTCATCTTCCGCTCGCGTGTCACCGAGGACAAGAGACTCGGCCGCGCGCTCACGATCCTCCACGAGATGGCGCATATGTGGTTCGGGAATCTGGTGACGATGCGCTGGTGGAACGGCCTCTGGCTCAACGAGAGCTTCGCCACCTACATCGCCAGCTGGGCGGCGTCCAAGACGCTCGCAGGCAAGGAGTCCCGCGTCTGGCAGACGTTTTTCGGAACGAAACAGTGGGCTTACTGGGAAGACCAGCTCGTGACGACCCATCCGATCGAGGTCTCGGTGCCCGACACGGATCACGCGTTCTCCAATTTCGACGGCGTGACCTACGGGAAGGGCGCGGCGAGCCTCAAGCAGCTGGTCTACCTGCTGGGAGAAGACTCGTTCCGCGAGGGCATGCAGCGGTACTTCGAGCGCTTCGCCCACCGGAACACGACGCTCGCGGATTTCATGAACACGCTCGCGGAAGCCTCAGACCGGAAGCTCGGCGACTGGCAGAAGGCCTGGCTGCAGACCCCGGGCGTGACGGGGCTGCAGGCCGAATGGAGCTGTGGCGACGGGCCGCGAGGCGCGCGCGTCGTCGAGCGTTTCGTCCTCCGTCAGAGACCGCCCCCGGGCGGCGACCTCCGCGCCCATCGGGCGAAGGTCGCGCTTTACCGCTCGCGGGGCTCCCGCCTCGAGATCCTCGACCCGAAGGCGGACGTGATCGAAGTCGAGTACGCTCGAGCCGAGAATTCGGTTGTCTCCGCCCTCGGACGACCGTGTCCCGACTTCGTCTTCCCGAATCACGAGGACCACGACTACGCGAAGGTCTCCCTCGACGAACGCTCCCTGAGAACGGCGAAGGCGGGCCTCTCGCGCGTGGCCGATCCACTGGCTCGCCAGATGGTCTGGCACACGCTCTGGGAGATGGTCGTCGACGCGGAGCTTCGGATCCAGGATTACATCGACATCGTGATCGCGCAGGCCGGAGAAGAGAAGGACACGCAGGTTGTCTCCCGGATTCTCAGGAACGCCGTCTCGGGAGCAAGCCAGATCCTGCCCGCCGGGCCCCGGCGGGCCGAGGCGTTCGCGCGGCTGGAGACCTTCGCCCGCGGAAGGCTCACGCGCGCGTCGGCGGGCAGCGACCTCCAGCTCGTCTGGTTCGGGGCGTTTCTCTCGTCCGTAGAATCCGAGGGCGGCCGTCGCTTCGCGCACGACCTCCTGGAAGGAAAGGGGCGCCTCTCGGGCCTCAAGATCGAGCAGGATCGAAGGTGGGAGCTACTCAAGGCGCTCTCGCGAGCGGGAGGCCCGGAAATCTTCGAGCTCATCGTGCGGGAGATCCGGCGCGACCCGTCCGACCTGGGTAAGAAGGAATCTATTTCAGCCGAAGCCCGCGCGCCCGACCCGGTCATCAAGAAGAAGTGGCTCGAGCGCATCTTCAAGAGGCCTCCGGGCGACGCCTTCAAGAACTCCGACCTGGAAGAGGCGATGGCTGGCTTCAATATTCGCAATCAGGAAGCCTTTACTGAAGAGCTGGCGAAGGCCTACTTCGCCGAGCTTCCCGCGCTCGCGGCGCGCCCCGGCGAGGACGAGGAGTACCTCTCGGAGCTCGCCTCGGACATGTTCCCGCGTCTGTGCTCGGAAGACACCGTTCGGCAGGCGACCGCCCTGCTGGCTTCCCACTCAGCGCTGCCGGCGCCAGTTGTGAAGGCCCTCAAGATTTCCCGGCAGGAGGAAGAGCGCTGCGTGAAGGGCCGGCGCCTCGCGATGGGCGCAGCTCCCGCGCCAGCCGCGCCTATTGCGCCAGCCGCGCCTATTGCGCCCGCTGCGCCTATTGCGCCGATCCCCAAGCCCTCGGCGGCCCCGGCCGCCTCCTGGAATCCCTGGTGACGGGGTAACCTCCGGCCCGTCGACGCTTTTAACGCGTTGCGCGCGGATGGCCGCCTGGATAGCAAAAATAACCGGCAAATACTAAGACCTACGTCCCATTCCTGAGACGCGGGTCACCCAGACAGAGCGCGCCTGCTGCGAGCGCTCCCGTTGCGAGCGCTCCCGCCTCAGAAATTCGGAGTGCGCGGCGAACGCCGAATCGACTGATTTCTGCCCGCTCCGCCAGTAGGGTCGCCGACCGCCAACCCTGCTTCCAAGCGAGCCGGATGAAGAGCCGTCGAGTGGGAGTTCTCCGGGTGATCTGCGAAACATCGGACTCTGTCGCGGCAGCGGCGGCTCGCGCGATCCACTCCAGAGGCACGGTCGACGTGCATCGCTCGGGTTCAGGCCGCGGGAACGGCGAACCCTTCGACGATACGCTCGGATCGCCGCTGACGTAGGCGTGATGCCTCTCGCGAAACCTCTCCCCTTCCTTCTCAAGCGCACGCGCAAGCCGGATCGCTGGAACCCACGGATCGACGATCGCGCCCACGACGCCTCGATGCGTGGACCACGGCCACTCGAGCGGATCCCCGCAGAGCCGAGCTCGGCAGGGGTTCAGCACCACGTAGCGAACCTGCCGGGCGAGATGAAGGGGATCCGGGATACCCTGCGGTTTCCCCACTTCCCAGATGCCTGAGTCGTCTCCCCTGCACGACATCGCCAGCATTCGGGTCAACCTGGAAGACTGATCTGCCGGCTCCGTCGTCGAGCAGATGAGATGGAGATGGTTGGGCATCAGGACTGCCGCGAGCACCTCGGGAAAATTTACCCGCAGGCGCTTCCAGGCCCATCGACAGGCTTGAACGTCCTGGTATGGGCTCAGCCCGTGTCTTGCTCTTGCGACGAAGTGAAAATACATGGGCCGACCTCAAGCAAGCCCCATGCTCGAAGCTGAAGGCCACATTCCGTGCACTTGAGAGGGCACCCAGCCCTCGGTCGGGTCCGGAGTCCACGCAATGTGGACTTGGCTTCGGACCAACCAACCCGCCAGTGCTGACCGGGCGGCACCTCCACAGCTACGCGGTACAGGCACTTCCGCAAGAAGCTCTCCTGCACCGTGCCCGCGGCGCAGGACGGCGGAGTGGATGCATCAGTACCGGGGGAGTGGGGCCCCGATTGGCTCCCCGGTTCGGCGAGTCCTTTCGAAAACCTGGGCGCCCTCTTCAAGGCCGGCCAGGGCACGGTACCCGACCTGCCTGACCTCTTCGGCGCAACCACCGGCCGCTGCTTTCACCCCGACGAGCCCGCGCGGGCTCTGAACGGGCTGCTCCTCGGCTGGGTGGACAACCACTCCGACCCCCTCGACCCCCGCCCCTTCTTCCTCAAGGGCGCCGCAATCTCGTACGGAAACGGTGTCGACTGCGGCCCCGCCTGCTTCGACCGGCTGAGCTCCGAGCTCCGGTACTGGATCCCGATCACCCTGGCGGGCCTTCGCGGCGTCGGAAGGGCGTCGACCGTCGAGCACGGCTCGCGAGTCATCGGAATCCACGAGGAGGACTTCAGCGAGAAGATCTTCGTGCGCAAGCACGCGGGCTATCTCATCACCGTGTCCAACGTCGTGCGGGAGAGCGGCCTGGCCGCCCAAGGCGTGCGCTGCTTCTTCTTCCAGCGGGTGCTCCCGTAGCCGCTCACGTGCGGCCCGGGTCCCTTCGCCATCGCGATCGGTCGACGCCGAGGGGACTGGGGCGACAGGGCACACCCCTTCGAGGACGGGCGCCGATCCTATCGCGCCCAGGATGCCAGGATCATGGAATGGACGAAGTACGCCACGACGAGCAAAGCGGCACCCGCGGCGTAGCAGACCCAGAACTCCAGCTTGAACCTGGGCGCGAGCAGGAACGGCACGAAGAAGACGAGCGTCGCGGGAACCGCGACGAAGATGCTGCGCGCGAGCTGGAACGCGGGCTCGGCGCTCCCGCCCTGGAAGCGCGCGAGCGCCAGCGCGATGAGTGTCGACAGCGGCAGCGAAACCAGGAAACCGCCGAGGGCCGGGCTCGTTCGAGAGAGGTAAACCGCGAGCGAGATCAGCGCCGAGGAGAGCGCGACGTTGAGTGCGATCGCGCCCATCAGTAATCGGCCGGAACGGCTCGGGCCGCCGCAGGGGCGACCATCGGCCGAGCGGGCTCGCCTCTCGATGTCGACGTGCCTTCGACCTCGAAGTCCGCGCAGGGCGTCGCTCCCTCGACTCCGTCGCAGGCCAGAAGAGCCCTCGCCGCCTGAGTCTGGAAGAGGGGCTTGTAGAAATCCCTGTAAATGGGGTTCGAGTCGCACGCGGATTCCATTCGGTAGGCGGCGAAGCTCAGCGTCGCCTGCGCGGGGTCCGCGGCGAAGCCCGCCCGGGGCTCACCGGCCTCACTCCTGCGTCGCAGGTACTCGGCCGTGAGCTGCGCACCCACCGTGTCGGCGTACACCTCCCCGTCGCGTCCGCAGACCGGTGGAGTACCGCCTCGCTCGATACTCATCGATCCGTCCGTGTTTCGCCGGGCCCGGACCGTACACTCGTGAATCGATCGAAACGGGAAACCCTCGATGTAGCTCGCGTCGCGGGCGCCGACCCGAGCGGCATCGACCGTGCGCAGATCCGCGTCGCAGAGATCCACTGCGTGCCCCAGCTCGTGCGCGAGCAGGGTGAGCAGCGCCTCGGGGCTCAGGTGGGAAAGAACCGGACAAATCGATACCGTCGCTACGTGGTCGTAGCTCGCCACGAACGGCGACCGGCTCTCCCGAGTGCAGCGCTCGCGGGTCTCCACCCGCAGCCGCACTCGCTGGATTCGTCGCACCAGCTCGGCCCGGTAAGGCGCGCTCGCGGGAATCGAGCTCACCCGCTCGAGCAGGATACCCCTGAGGCCTTCGAACGCGGGCCGGAGCCGCGTGCGAAGATTCACCTGGTTCGCGTTGCCGATCTCGAGGTATCGACGCTGCGCCGCCGGCCAGTCCCTCGTCGCCGTCAGGGGATTGACTTCGAGCAGTCCGTCCGGACGAGTGGAGATGACTGCAGCCGGTCCCGCACGCAGCTGCGCGCAGGCCGAATTCACCCGCTCGGTGCAGGTCGTGGCCTGCACGCCTTGCGCCGTGAAGGTCGCGGCGGCGATCAAGAGCCCGATGGAAACCCCTTGAAACCTCACAGCCTCTGATTCTCGCAGATTGCCAAGGCCGCGGCAACGCGCCCGTCGAAGGCCGGGCGCCCGGAGCTAAAGACAGAGCGCTTCGCCGCGGATCGCGCAGTCGCCGCCGTTCTCGTCGTGCTCCCGGCAGCCGTAAGCGAAGCTCGTGGCCGTGCCGAGCGCCGGGAACGAGTCCTTGATGCCGCTCGAGAGCGAGACGCTCGAGACCCAGCAGCGGCCATCGCTGACGTTGTCGGATGCCCGAACGACCTGGATCCGGTCCCACGATGTGGCCGCGAGCTCCGCGTCCGAAACCGGACCGTACTCGAGGTTACAGGCCGTGCGCACCGACATGAGCTGCTTGCCGGCCGGGCAGGCTCTCGTGCCGGAGCAGCCCGCGTTGCTTCCCGTCACCCGGCAGCCGAAGGTGACCTTCTCCGCCGGCAGGATGCTCGCGCTCACGCGATTGTCGTCGCACGCGTAGAGAACCCCCGTCGTCTCGCTGATCCGGTACGCATAGGTCTCGCCGTGCGAGATGAAGGTCTGCCGGCTCCCGCCGAAGCTCAGAAAACATCCGGAAGGCCTGGAAACGCTGATTGCAACGGTCTCGTTGTTGAAGAAGTAGTTTGGGGAGTCGTCGTTGCGGATCATCTTGCCAACGGAGAGCTTGTAGATCTGGCTCTCGGCGACGACATTGTAGCGGGCGTAGTCCAGGTTGCTCGCGCTGCTTCCAACCCCGTAGCCCGCGTCGAGGGAGCAGTAGCCGGGAGGATCCTCGTTCCGCGAGCCCAACCAGACGGACGGAAGGTCGCCGTCGTAATGGTTGTAGTAGAAACTATTGTTGATGATCTCGTTGCGCCGGGGGGACTGGTGCCGGACCACGCCCTTCTCCCCGCAATTTCGATAAAGGTAGATGCCCCCGTGATTGAGGCCCGAGAAGAAGTTTCGGAGAATCTTGTTATGAGCGGAACCATCGACCGCCATCTGCTCCCGATGCGAGGTCACAGCGTGGATGTAGTTGTTCTCGATCCGGTTGTGGCCGGACTCGGCGTCGAGGTAGAGCGGTACTCCGCTGATGGATCCCTTGATCTCGGAATTCAGGATCGACGAGTACGTGGTCCCCGAGCCGATGTAGAACGGATCCTTCACGCCTGTTCCGTCGACGACGAGATTGTCGAAGACGATCCCTCTGGGCGAGGCTGCCTGCACCCGCGCCGTGTGCCCGGCGAGGTACGAGGACTCCGTGTAGATCAGCTCGTCGCCGACGTTTCTCATGCCGCTGGTCTGGACCATCCCCCGGACCCTGCAATTTTTCACCGTGACGTTCACGGGCCGAGACCAGGTTCCATCGCCGTTGTAATTGGATCGCACGCGGATCGCCTGGTCCTGGTCAGTCGACCCCGCCGCCTCGATGTCCGCAGCGGTGAATTGCTTCGGCTGGATCAGGGAGCCCGCGCAGTCCAGCGTGATGCCCGAGGCGTCCGCCCCCTGAATGGCGATCTTCTTGGTGATCACGTGGCCGCTTCCATCGAGCGTGAGGCTGCACTTGAGCGAGACCCGAGGACTGGCTGCCGTCGCCGTGGCCAGAACTTCCTTGACCTCGAGGTCCGTACAGGGAGCCGCGCCGCCCAGGCGGGGCAGGGTCAGAGCGAGAAGTGAGAAAGTACAAAGTGCTGATCGCATAGATCCTCCAACGTCCATCTGGCTGCCAGGAAGCTCGTGCCTTGAGGGGAGAGCCAGGACGTATGGCAAGCGTAGGGCCCCCGGACGCGCATGAGAACTTACAGATCCTGATCATCATTCTGCCCGTGTCCCGCGCGACACGGCCGATCGGACACTCTGTCCTGCCCTCGGCTAGTCGCCCGGAAAAAGCCTGCGGACGAGCCCGCCGAGCGGATCGTAGAACCGGTCCACCGCGCGCTCCTTCAGGGGAATGATCGCGTTGTCGGTAATCGTGATGTGCTCGGGGCAGACCTGCGTGCAGCACTTGCCGATGTTGCAGTAGCCGACGCCGTGGGCCTGCTTGAGCTCGGGCAGGCGGTCGACGGTGTCGAGCGGGTGCATCTCGAGCGCCGCGGTGTGGACAAAATAGCGCGGGCCGATGAACTCCTCGTGCTTCTGGTGGTCGCGCAGCACGTGGCAGACGTCCTGGCAGAGGAAGCACTCGATGCACTTGCGGAACTCCTGCACGCGGTCGATGTCAGCCTGAGCCATGCGCCAGGTGCCGTCGGGAGCATCCGGTTTCCGCGGCGTGAACTTCTTGATCTTCTTCTTCACCCGGAAGTTCCACGAGACGTCGGTCACGAGGTCCTTGATCTTGGGAAAAGCCTTCAGGGGCTCGATCGTCACGGGCTTCGAGAGGTCGAGCTGGTTGAGCCGGGTCATGCACATGAGCTTGGGGATGCCGTTGATCTCGGCCGAGCACGAGCCGCACTTGCCGGCCTTGCAGTTCCAGCGCACGGCGAGGTCGTTCGCCTTTTCGGCCTGGATCTGGTGGACGGCGTCGAGCACCACCATCCCCTCCGACACCTGCGTCGAGAGCTCGTGGTACTGGCCCCCGTCATTGTTCCCACGCCAGATGCGGAACGTCGCGGTGCTCATTTTGCCTGTTCCTCGATGATCTGTTTCAAGTCGGGCCGGAGCTCGGGGATCGGCCTCGCCTCAAGCCGCATCTCCCCATCGGCGCCCTTGCGGATCACGTGGTTGATTTTACCAAAGCTTTCGGACTTGTCGGAATTATCCTCGCGAAAGTGCCCGCCTCGGCTCTCCTTGCGTTCAATCGCTGACAGCGCGATCGCTTCGGAGACGACGAGCAGGTTCGGAAGGTCGAGCGCCGTATGCCAACCGCCATTGTACTCGCGGTTGCCGGGCGCCACCACCTTCTCCGCCTGGCGCTTGAGCGTGCGGACCTCCTCAAGCGTGCGCTTCATCTCCTCTTCCTTGCGCACGATGCCCACGCCTTCCTGCATCACGTCCTGAAGCGCGTACTGGATCTGGAACGGGCTCACGCCCCCCGCCGACGCCGAGCGCTCGATCGGGTCAAGCGCCCCGCGCGCGACCTTCTCGATCGCCGCCTCGTCGACCCGGCCCGCGGGGTTCTCCTTCGCGAACTTCGCGGCGTACTCGCCCGCGCGCTTGCCGAACACGACCAGATCCGAAAGCGAGTTGCCCCCCAGGCGGTTCGCGCCGTGAAGACCCGCGGCCACCTCGCCGGCGGCGAAAAGGCCCGGCACCGTCGACATCTGGCTGTCGCCGTCCACCCGCACGCCGCCCATGATGTAGTGGGTCGTCGGGCCCACCTCCATCGGCACCTTTGTAATGTCGATGTCGGCCAGCTGCTTGAACTGGTGGTACATGCTCGGGAGTTTTTTCTTGATGTGCTCCTCCGCGCCCGAGATCTTCTCCTGGATCCACGCGATGTCGAGAAACACGCCCCCGTGCGGGCTGCCGCGCCCGGCCTTCACCTCGCGCATGATGCAGCGGGCGACGTGATCGCGCGTGAGCAGCTCCGGGGGCCGCCGCGCGTTCTTGTCTCCGAGCACGTAGCGCCACCCCTCCTCGGGGTTGTCGGCCGTCTGATTCTTGTAGTTGGCCGGAATGTCGTCGAACATGAACCGCTTGCCGTCCTTGTTCTTGAGCACTCCGCCCTCGCCGCGCACGCCCTCCGTCACGAGGATGCCGCGCACGCTCGGCGGCCAGACCATGCCGGTCGGATGGAACTGGACGAACTCCATGTCCATGAGCTCCGCGCCCGCGCTGTACGCCAGCGCCTGCCCGTCGCCGGTGTACTCCCAGCTGTTGCTCGTGATCTTGTAAGCGCGGCCGATGCCGCCCGTCGCGAGCACGACGGCCTTGGCGTTGAATACGCGGAACTGGCCGCGCTCCCGGTCGTAGCCGAAGGCGCCGACGACGCGGTCGCCGTCTTTCAGGAGCGTGAGCACCGTATGCTCCATGTAAACTTCGATGCCCTGGTGGATGCCGTGGTCCTGGAGCGTTCGAATCATCTCCAGACCTGTGCGGTCGCCCACGTGCGCGAGCCGCGGGTAGCGGTGGCCGCCGAAGTTGCGCTGCAGGATGCGGCCGTCCTTCGTGCGATCGAAGACCGCGCCCCAGGCCTCGAGCTCCCGCACCCGGTCGGGCGCCTCCTTCGCGTGAAGCTCCGCCATCCGCGAGTTGTTGAGGTACTGCCCGCCCCGCATCGTGTCGGCGAAATGCACCTTCCAGCCGTCGCGATCGTCGACGTTCGCCATGGCCGCGGCCATTCCGCCCTCGGCCATCACCGTGTGCGCCTTGCCGAGCAGCGACTTGCAGATCAGACCGACGGAAATCCCGGCCGCCGACGCCTCGATCGCCGCCCGAAGCCCCGCCCCCCCCGCGCCGATGACGATCACGTCATGCGAATGCGCCTGGAATCTCGAGCTCATTTAGAAAAGTCTCCAATCCGTCCAGACGCCTCTCGAGCAGAGCCGGACATACACATCCGTGAACGCGACCCAGAACAGGCTCATCCAGGCCCACTTCATGTGCCAGCGGTTGTAGCAGCTGACGCAGCCGTAGGCCTTCGACCGGACGGGGTGCTTCGAAAGCTGGTTCAGGTAACCCCCGACAATGTGCCTGAGCGAATGACAGCCGAAGGTGTAGCTGCTGAGGCAGACCACGTTCACCGCGAGCACGAGCGAGCCGACCGCCACTCCGAAGCCGTCCTCGAACCAGAACGCCTTCCAGGCGTCGTAGGCCAGGACGGCGATGAAGCCCAGGGCGAGATAGAGGAAGTAGCGGTGCACGTTCTGGAGGATGAGCGGGAGCGAGTTCTCGCCCCGGTAGCCGTTCCTCGGCTCGCCCACCGCGCAGTTCATGGGATCGGCCCAGAACGCCTTGTAGTAGGCGCCGCGGTAGTAGTAGCAGGTCAGCCGGAACCCGGCGGGCATCCAGAGGATCAGGAGCGCCGGCGACCAGGGCAGCCACTCGGGGATCCAGCCGGGCTTCCCCCCGAACCAGGCATGCGGCGAGTCGCCGAAGAGCTCAGGCGAATACAGCGGCGAGAGGTAGGGACCGAAGTGGTAGTGATCGCCCTGGAACGCCGCCCAGTTGAGGTAGACGAGCGCAGCACCGAGCCCGAGGAACGTGACGAGCGGCTGAACCCACCAGGCATCCGTTCGGGAGGTTTGGCCGAAGGCGGGGCGCCTATCCAGCCCGGATACAGCGGTTTCTGCCGATGCCATGGGGGATGCTCGCTTCCTGTTGTTCTAGGTCTAACAACAGGAATAGTCGGAAGAACTCGGGGCAGCAAGGCAGAAGTGCCCGGCGTGAGTCAAGCTGGCTACGGTTCGCCGATTCTCATTTTAGTTCGAGGCACGCGATACTCGGAGCTCTTCCCTCCGAGCGCCCGCTTCAGCGCGAGCTCGAGTCGGATCGTGCGCCCCTTGCGCGTCCATTCGGGCTTGAGGGGTAGGCGCCCGAGCGCGACGCGAACTCTGTCGGCCTCCACGCTGATGAGCTCCCGAGGGACCTCGCCCACGAAGCGGTCGGGGTAGGAGAGAAAACTCCTGGACTCGTACCTGAGCCAGACCGAAGTCGTAACGAGCGACGAGACCTTCGCCCTGTCGGAGAACTCCGCCACGAGGCCCTCCCCCGAGCCGCGGATCCCCTGGAAGTCGAGGGCATTGGATTCTTCCGGGCGGATCGCGGTCAGAACGGCGAACGTCGTCGTTTCGCCTTCGGTCGCGGCTCGAAGGTCGGTCCAGAGATCGCCTCCGAGCTCAAGCACCGGAGTGTCGCCCTCCAACGAAAGGGAGAGCCCGATTCCAGCGAACTCGGTCGGAGGACGGCTCGCCTCCCATCGGATGCGGGCGAGGCGTTCGATCGTGCCGGCATAGCTGTGGTAGGTGTCGCCGACCGAGGAGCCCGGCGCGAGAATCGAGCGCGCACCCGTGCGGCTCTCCCAGGCATGGCGGGAGAGCGGGAACTCCGTGCGCTGCGCCAGCTCCGCCAGATCGACTCGAAGCCACTGCCGGGCAGGCGGAAGCGTCGGCTGCCCTCGAATGATGCGGAGCTCGCCGGGCCGCCCAGGGGCGCCCCATGCTCCGTGAGCTCCACTGCGCCCCGTGCGACCCTCCGTGCAGTAGAAACGCCTTTCGAAGCACTCTCGATCGCCCGTGGGTGATTCGCGGTCGCACTCCCTTCCCTCCCAGCTCGGCGTGGTACAGCGGCAACCGAACCCCCCGGGGGCTCCTCCGCCGGGCCCTCCTCCCCGGCCACCGGCGGCCATGACATGGATGTTCCGCATTTGCTCGATGCGCTCGTAGTAAACCGTGAGATCGCCCCCCCGGCCTCCGCTGCCGCCGTCGGCCCCCGCCCCTCCGTCGCCGCCGTCAGCGCCCTGGACACTGTAATTGGGGGTCGGCTGATAGCAGCCCGACGCGTCTTCTCCAGGCATGCCGCCCGTGCCCGGGTTTCCGTCTGCGCCCGAGAGATTGAGGATCACCTGAGATCCGTCGGCCACGAGCGTGACGTCCTGCCCATCCCTTCCCGAGGAGCCGTCATCCCCGGACCAGCCATCCGCGCCCGGCGTCCCGAATCCCCATGCCGACTCGACATTCAAGAACGAGCTCGTCGCGGCGGCCAGCGTCAACAGTCCCAGCAGTGTCTTCATGCACCCCTCGCTTAATTTCCAGACGGTTACTGCAATCGGCGTTCCTTGGAAAGGCCGGTTAAACAGCCTTCTTCGGGGCCGATCCGACTCCACGGCAGCTTGCGTGACACCCTTGGGGACTATCCCCTGAGCCAGAGTGAAACCGGGCAGTGGTCCGAACCCCTGACCTCCGGATGGATCGCCGCCGCCGCGAGCCGATCGCGCGAGTCGCCGTCGGCGAAGAAGTAGTCCAGGCGCCACCCGATGTTCTTCTCGCGCACGCCGGGCCGGTAGCTCCACCAGGTGTAGTTCTCGGGGCCGGGATCGAAGGCGCGGAACGTGTCGACGTAGCCGCCTCCGACGTACTCATCCAGCCAGGCCCGCTCCTCGGGCAGAAAGCCCGCGTTGTCGACGTTGGTCTTCGGGTTTCTGAGGTCGATCTCCTTATGGGCGATGTTGAAGTCGCCGCACACGAGCACGGTCTTGCCCCTCGAGCGCAGGTCGTCGCAGAGCCGGCGCATCGCGCGGCAGAATTTCACCTTGAAGCCGAGTCGCGCGTGGTCGCGCTGGCTGTTCGGAAAGTAGGTGTTCACGAGTGTAAAGGTGGAGAACTCGGTCACGAGCACCCGGCCCTCGGCGTCGAACTCCTCGATGCCGATCCCCTCGCGCACCTCGAGGGGCTCTTCGCGGCTGAAGGTCGCAACGCCGCTGTAACCGGGTTTCTGAGCCGAGTACCACGAAGCGTGGAAGCCCCCCGGGTGCCTAAGCTCGGGCGCGACCTGCCCTGGAAAGGCCTTGATCTCCTGTACGCAGACGACGTCTGCCCCGGAAGCGGCGAACCAGTCGAGGAACCCGCCCCGATGCGCCGCCCGAATCCCGTTCACGTTCCAGGAAACCAGCTGAATACCCTTGGATTTCTTGGCCATCTCCCGACCTATGGCCTGACCCGCTTCGACGGGCAACTCCTATCAGGATTTAATTGTTGATGATTTACTTCCTTGCCTATTCTACGACCGGCGGATCGTGGGCGTGAGCAGGCCTGGCCTGCGGGTTTTTAAAAGGAGGAGTCATGCGCGTAGCCGTCCTGGTCCTCGGAGCATTGACAGCCGCGGTCCCCGCAGCGGCCGAGTTCCGCAATCCATCGGCCGTCCGCGCCACCCAGGAAGAGCTCTCGAGGCTTCTGCTGGAAACTCAGTCCCTACCCTATGCGGGAAAGCTGGACCGTGTCTCCGCCCACTTCCTGGGCCGCGACTACAAGCTGGAGGCTCTCGGCGAAGGAGAGGGCGGAAAGTACGACCGCGACCCCCTCTACCGCGTCGACGCGTTTGACTGCACGACTTACGTCGAGACGGTCATGGCGCTCGCGATGTCAGCCGACTTTCCAGCCTTCGAGAGTAATCTCCTCCGCATCCGGTACCTTCACGCCGAGGCGTCCTTCACCACCCGCAACCATTTTCCCGAGATCGACTGGACCCCGAACAACTCAGCCCAGGGCTTTCTTCGCGACGTGACAAGCGATGTCGCAGGCGTTGACGGAGCCCACTCAGTCACGAAGATCTTCGACAAGCGCGGCTGGTATCTCAAGATGCCGCTGGAGCGGGTCAACGTCCCGGGCCTGGATCCGACCGCCCGCGACCGGCTCCTGGTCGAGCTGCGCAGCGAGGGCGCCCGCTTTGACACGCGCGAGGCGACCGTGCCCTACGTGCACCTGGATTCCTTTTTCCCGACGGACCCTCAGACGGGCGAGCGGCGCCCGAACGCGGAGCTCTTCGCCCGAGTCGCCTCCGGCACGGTCATGAACGTCGTGCGGCCCGACTGGAACGTCGACGATGAACTCGGCACGCCTCTCGTCGTCTCGCACCAGGGACTGATCCTTCGCCTGGCCGGCCGGCTCGTGGTGCGCCACGCGTCCAGCGGGGACGCCAGGCAGGTGGTCGAAGCGGACCTCACGGACTTCCTGCGCCGCCACCTCGCCCACCCAACCGTGCGCGGCGTGCAGCTCCTGCTGCTGACTCCCTAGTCCGCATTTGGACTAGGCATTTCCCAGAACGAGGGATATGAGGACCGGCCACCTCGGAGGTCACCTGTGAGCGCTTTGAAGCAAGTGTTTTGGGCTGTCGGAATCTGCGCGGCTGTTCTCGCCGTTCCTGGGGACGGCCGGACCGACCCGCCCGTCTATTCCGGTGAGCTCATCGAGATCGCGACCGAGAGCGGCCCTCTCGTCGTGTGGAGTGCTCGCGACGCTTCTCGACAACGCCGGCTGGTTCACCAGCGCGCCCGCGTTCGAGACCTGGATCGCGACCGTGGAGTTCACGACGCGTCTGCTTGAACCGGTCTCCCGTGCCGGCCTGCGCTCGATCGGCCGGGTGATCCGCCTGGGTAAATCGATCTCGACCGCGGAGATGGAAGTTCGGACGCCCGATGGCAAGCTCATCGCCATCGGCTCAGGGACTTTCGCCGCTACTTCCGTGCCCTTCCACATACCACCCGTCTGACGTGAACCGCCCCCTCAATCCTCGATTCCTTGGCGGAGCTGAGCCGCGCGCGAGCATGCCGGAAGTCAGGGGCAGGCAGACGTCAAGTAGTACTGCTTGAGCGCGTCGTAGTTCTGCTGGATTTCGGAAGCGGTCAACACCAGATTGTAAACCGCGACCCAGCCGATCGAGCCGCTGAACAGCCCGTCCCCGTTGATTCCGCGCCCGATCCGACCGGTATTCACCGTGAAGTCGGGAGAGAGCGAAGACGAACCGCCCGACGACGCTCCCTCGAGATAGTGCTGAAACGTGCCAGCGCTGTTCACGATCGTCACGTGGTGCCAGGTCCCGTCGGCGACGGTCGCCGCCGAGCTCGGGCCGCCGGTGCCGCTCAGGTCCGTGTTCAGCAAGTTGGACGTATGGACCCGGAAGTACACGCCCTGGTTCGTGGTGTCCCACTTGCCCCACGACGCAATCGTCTTGTCGGTCCCGGTGACCGAGGTCTTGATCCACGCCTGCGCGGTGAAGGATCCGGTTCCGAGCGTGGGGGCCGCCCCGAGCTGAACATGGTCGTCGGTTCCGTCGAAATCCAGGCGAAAGGGGTCGGACGGAACACCTGTCCCGTTCCAGCCGGAGGAGCTGCCGCAGGACGAGAACGAGGTCAGCGTCCCCGAGTTGCCGGTGGAGGAAAGGTCGGTCCAGCTCGTCTGAGAGCAGCCGCTCCCGGCGTTCGTGCTGCCGGTATTCCTCGGCGCGTCCAGGTGAAGCACGAGTCCCGTCGTGACGACCGCCGGCGCGTAACCGCAGCCGGCCGCCTGCCCGCAGGCGCAGACACCCGACGCCTCGCTCGCGCCGGCCCCTGGGCTCGAGCCGGCGAGCTTTCCGCAGCCGGCGCCGGCCAGCGCGATCGACAAGATCCACGTGAGAAGTCTCGGGTCGGCTTGGCGCACGCGCTCATGGTAGGGTCCGCAATTGGCCTTTGCAATAATCCGATCTAGACTTCTTCCTATGCGCCTCCGGACTCTTCTGCCCGCGATCGCCGCCCTGTACTTCCCGGCCGCCACCGCCGCCGGTCTGGGACTGCACCTGGGCGCCGAGGGGGGTTGGGGCCAGTCGGCCAACGGCAGCGGAGGCATCCCCACCCGCGCCTTGAGCACCTATTCCGCTTACGCTGCGCCCGGGCTCAGGCTCGGCAACTTCTTTGTCGGTGCGTTCGGCGAATACTTCATCGCCGAGCAGCTCACGGAGCCGGCCGAGGTAGGCAATCAAAACCTGCGCGGCTCAGGTTACCTTGCAGGACCCGCGCTCGGAACCCGCTGGCAGCGCGTGTCGCTGCTTGCAGGCGCCCCCCTCCTCGGCCGCCATGCCTTCCGACTGGGCGATGCCTCGGGCAACGTGAACGCCTTCGAAAAGCCGCTCGGCGCCCGGATCACCGTGGGCTACGCGGTCTACTGGCGGGCGCACCTGACCCTGTCCGCCGAGTGGATTGCCTTCCGGAGCCAGTCGCTGGGCGCGTCCACGATCGACGTTTCGGGCGACCCGCTCCGTCGCTATTCGGCCCGGCTGGGACTGGCGCTCGTGCTCTAGTGTACTACGGCCCGGTTGGCCGCCGGAACTACTCGCGGATCGCGCCTGCGATCGCCGACCGCTCGGCGCTCGAGAGCGCCTTCGGCGCCAGGCGGAACACCCACTCCGGCATGAAGATCTTGTAGTAGTTGCCGTCCAGCGCACGCGTGTCGCGGTTGGTCGGCCGCACGGCGCGGTTGCCGCCGGTGCCCACCCACCCCTTCGTCTGGACCGGCAGGTCCAGGCGCGCGATCGACGTCAGCTTATCGGAGTAGCTTGTCCGGGCGGTCATGCCCGAGTCCGCTCTCAGCCCCGCGTCCTTGAGCTCCTTAAGCGCTCCGGACCAGCTGCTCTCGAAGCCGCTGGCGCCGGGGGCGCTCATCTTCACGACCCTCACGCTGCCCAGCTCCAGGGCGTCGACGGCCGCCTGGGCGACCGGTCCGACCGCGAGCACGGCCTCGGTCTTACCTTCGGCCAGCACGCGCTTGACGATCTCCTGGCGAACCTTCTTCACCTGAGCGTTGAGGGCGATGTCCCTCACCTTTTCCTCGCTGAGGTCCGACGTGTCGACCGGAAGAGTCCGGAGAATCGCGTAAGAGGCGCTCAGACCCGCCTGGTTCAGGAACGTCTGCAGGCGCTGTCCGCCCGCGCCGGTGAGGGCGCGGCCGGTGAAGATGTCGTCGACCGACTCCTGGTCGGCCACGACGAGCAGCCGGGCCTTGTCGAGCCGGCCGCGGTATACCTGGGTGGTCCCGAAAGACTCGTGCTGGGTCACGCCCAGAGTCTCGAACTTCGGGTACGCGAAGCCGCGCTCGCCGCCCATGAGGACCTTGGCGAACTTGCCGGGGCCTTCGTCATACTCGGTGGCGTTCTTGCGGGGCGCTTCCCACTCGAGGTCGCCCGCGGGCATTTCCGGGATCGACGTGGTCGCGTCGCGGACCGCGGCATAGCTGAGCGGCACGCGCTGAGGGGCTTCGGGAGTGCCGCAGTCGGCGTTGTAGCAGCCGTCGGCGGAGAACACCTGGATGCTCTTCTGGTCGTCCTTGCGGTTGGACGAAGTCCCGCCGCGGCCGAGACGCCACATCGTGCCGAACGCGAAGTCGCGGTACGGAATGGCCGAGCTGGCGTAGTTGTAAGGCTTGCTCAGGTCGCGTCGGGCGCCCGTGTCGGCTGGCAGCCAGCCGTCGGTCCGGGCCCACTCGGCCACCTTCTTCGCCGCGTCGGCGAACGCCTTGCGGAGCGCGGCTCCGGCGGCGTCGCCGCCGTTGCGGGGGCTCGCGGCGCCCGGGTGCGGAACGGACAGCACGCGCACCTTGCGGCCGAGCACGGTCGCGTCGCAGCTGGTGCCGATCGAGCGGCACTCGCCGCCCTTGTGGCGAATCCAGGCGCGGAGCGAGTCCTGCGCGGCGCCGCCCACGGCGATCACGAGTGCCAGGGTGTTCTTGTTCTGCTCGAGCATGTAGTCGAACATCTCATGGCGATGCTTCACGACCGGGCTGCCTTCGGCCTGGGCCAGCCAGCAAAGCGGGGCCGGTGTGGCGCCCGAGCACACGCCCGGAAGCACGCTGTTCGTGTGCTCGCGGATCGCGTCGCGGTCGTCTTCGAAGCTCGTGTACTGTCCGTTGATCGTATAAACGAACGTATTCATGAAGAGGTAGCTCTGGGTGATGCCCAGGTGCTTCAGGAAGGCCTGCATCTTGGCGCCCGTGCCGCCTGTAAAGGAGCGGTTGGAGACCGACTCGTCCTGCGCGCCTTCCTGGCCGATCACGAAGACCTTCACCGAGTTCGGCGTCAGCCGTCCGCGGTAGAACATGGGGCCGAAGGTCCAGCGGTACTTCTCGTCGCGATTCGGCGTGCCGCCCAGCACTTCGATGCCGATCTTGCGGTAATTCGGGGTCGCGGCGAAGAGCGACGCCCAGCGGGAGCTCTTCGGCGGGCCCGGATCGTACTCGTAGGGCTGGCCGCGGTCGCGAAGCGCGGTCCCGCTGACCTCGCCGGTGTCTTCGTCATCGGCGAAAACACTTTGGGGAAGCGTGGGAGCCGCGAGCGAGATCAGCATCGCGGGAAGGAGGGAAAACCTGGCCGTACGATTCATCGGGAACTTCATGGGGTCACTTCTCCGTTACATGCGAGCCTTCGGCTCGACATAGTTCGACGCGAGGGAGTCTCACGCCAGATTCACAGCAACCGAAAGGGAACGTCACAAGCCGGCGGACAGTACTCCAGCTTGTGACGCGCCGCAACTTAAAATTCCCGTGCAATGCAGTATAGTTTTCCTGCCCCTTCGACCCGATTTGTTTCAGGGAGTTACCTCTTTACACGGATTCGCCTGAAACATTATTGACGCATTGAGTCGACAACTCGTCCGGAGTCGTCTATAAGCCACCACCGTGACGGTACTCTGGTCGGCTCCCTCAACCTCCCTCAGAGGCGGAAACACAATGAAGCTCATTTCTCGGAAACTCGGTGCAGGTCTTTCTCTGGCGGCGTTCCTGGCCGCACAACTCACGGCTTTCGCCCCCTCGGCCCTGGCTGATGTCGGGCCCAGGCGCTGGGTGCTCGGCGGCTACCTGCCGTCTGCGCCGACCCAGAAGGTCTACGTGACGATCGAAGGCAAGAGGATCAAGTCCGTCGACCGAGCGGCGCCCGCCTCGGGCACCACGCTCGTCGACACGAACGACCTCATCTTCCCGGGCCTCGTCGACATGCACAGCCACGTGAAATACAATATCCTGCCCCTCTGGGACCTGGCCCTCGGCCAGTTCACGAACCGCTTCGAGTGGCGCCAGAAGTTCGCGGCATATAAGGACGCCGTGAGCTTCAACATGAAGCCCATCAAGGGCGACACGGTCTGCGCGGCCGTGCGCTGGGCGGAAGTGAAGGCCCTTACCGGCGGCGTGACCGCCATCCAGGGCATCGGCGGCGACGCCAAGTGCGCCAAGGACTTCGGTATCCACAACCTCGAGATCCCAGGCGAGTTCGAGAACCGCCAGAAGATCCGCGGCATGACCGACATGATCATGCCCGGGCTGATCGGCTCGGTCTTCGAACCCATGATCGCCCCCCACATGCGCGGAGCCGTGACCTACGAACAAGCCTACGGACGCATGCTCGAGGAGCAGGGCGTGACGGACTGGGTGGAGTCGTTCAAGAGCAAGTCGCACACCGTCAAGAACGGCATCGACCTCATGATCGGAAAGACCGTGAACGTCTCGGGCGACACGGTCGCCGCGTTCGACGGCGTGAAGGGCAACCTCGCGACGCTCCTCGCGGCCGCCCCTTTCAACCTCAACGAGAAGGCCATCGACAAGCAGATCGAAAACATGAAGATATGGCTCTTCGGCAAGGCCGGAGCCCCGGGCTTCCTGCGCGCCGCCCAGACGGACGCGAAGGCCTACGAGTTCCTCTCCAAGGGCGGCGTCCTCACGGTCGCAAGCTCCGTTCGCCGCTACATCGGCATGTTCGAGGACTCGGTCCGCAAGAGCGCGCTCGAGTACTTCGCCCAGCCCGACAAGCTCGCGATCGTCGCTCACCTCTCCGAGGGGATGCGCACGGACGCCTACAACAAGGCCGAGTTCCAGTACGCGAAGAAGTACGGCCTGGTGCAAGACGGCCTCGTGATCATCCACGGCGTCGGAATGGACGCCGCGGACCTCCGCGAAGCCAAGCGCCAGAACGTGTCAGTCGTCTGGTCGCCGTTCTCGAACCTGCTGCTCTACGGCGAGACGCTCGACGTCGCGGCCGCCAAGACCGCGGGCGTGAACCTGGCCATCGGAGCCGACTGGACGCCGACCGGCAGCAAGACCCTGCTCGACGAGCTCGGCCTCGCCAAGCGCTACCTCAAGAAGAAGAACATCCGCGGCATCACCGACCAGAACCTGGTCGAGATGGCCACGGTCAACGCGGCCAAGGCGCTCAAGCGCGAGAGCGTGATCGGCCGGGTGGCCGAGAACTTCCAGGCCGACCTCATGCTCGTGAAGAAGAAGGCCGGCAAGAACGCCTACACCACGCTCGTCACGGCGACTCAGGGCGAAGTGACCCTCACCGTCGTGCAGGGCGAGCCCCTCTACGGCGACAAGGCCACGATCGAGAGCGTCGCGGCCTCCTTCGGCGACTCGCGCCGGCCCGAGACGCTTCCGCGCGGAGCGGGCGCCTCGAGCTGCCGGTTCCAGAAGGCGATCCGCCTGCCGTTCAACAGCGATTATGACGAGTCGCTGGGCAGCCGCCTCGACCTGCTCACGGTCGCCGGCATCCAATCCGAGCTCGAGACGAAGATGGGCGCCTACGCCGACGACGTCCGGACCCGCGGCAACCCGCGCGAGATCCGGAACCTCGCGACGCTGGACACCCTCTACACCTGCCAGGACAGCAAGTACGCCTCGCGCTTCGCGGAGTTCATCGAGAAGGAAATCGACGAGAACGCCGCCAACCGCGCGACCGTTCGCACGGACGCCCGGCTCTTCAGTACGTGGAGCCCGGTCACCGGCAGCGTCGAAGAGGAAGGCGACGGGCACGAGAACGAGTAGCGCCAGGGCTGTAAATACATAATATATATAATAATAAGGCCCCACAGCGATGTGGGGCCTTTCTCTTGAACCTGAACTTGACTAATTCAATCAACAACTGATAAGGTCCCACCCGGTCGTCGAGGGATGGCCAGCCCGATCTGCCCACCGGGCCGAACCCTGCCGAACCGAAAGGTTCGCCGGAAGAAGAGGTAGCAGTCATGAAACGGTCTGGGCAGATTTTGGCTTCAGTGAGTATTGCCGGCGCGCTTGCCGCGGTCGCGGCCTGCGGACAAAACCCCCACCTCCTTCAGGATCCGGCGGCCCTCGAGGAGGCGCAGCAGGGATCCATTCCGAGAGGGAGCGAAATTCCTCCCGTCCGCATCCCCGAACCAGCGCCAGGCCCCGATCAGCCCGCGCCCGTCCCCGCCCCGACCGGCGAAACTCCCGCGAGCGAACCGCGCGTGATCGTCTCGCCCGTCTACATCGACGTTCCGGGCCCGACGATCATCGTCTACCAGCCGTCTCCCGTTCCCATCGAAGTTCCAGTCATCGTGACCGTTCCCGGACCCGGCGTCACCGGCCCGACCGGCCCGACCGGCGCGTCGGCCGCTCCGGCCATCGACGGAACCGACGGCCAGGTCGGCGCGACAGGCCTGGCCTGCGCCGACGACGAGACCGCGTACTACGAGGCGAGCGCCCGCGTGCGCCCTCTCTACACGGATGAAGCGGCCGCCATCGTACTCCCGTACCGGACGACGCACGATCGGCGTGACGTTCCCTCCAGTCGCCGCAAGCGCCTCTACACGCGCCCGCTCGGAGAACTCCGCAAGATGGACTCGACCGACAACAAGTTCGGCCTCGTGACGGACGCCTCCGGCCAGAACCGCTATCCCTGGGTCCAGAACTCCCAGGTGCCGTTCGCGGTCGAGCTGACAGACATCCCCCCGCACGAGACGCTCGTGAACAACGGGCTCGAGTACATGGACCTCGCCATCGAGCTCACGAAAGTCGGCAAGGAGCGCAATTATCTCGAAACCGAGATCCTCTGCCTCCTGAACGAGAAGATCTGCTCGGGCTACCGCGTCGGCGAATCTCGCGCAGTGGCACACCGGGACGCGAGCTGGTCGAGCACCTTCAACCCCGACTTCTGGGGCGCGCGCGGCCCGGCGAATCCGTACTTCGGCGACAACCTCGCCGCCCGCGAGGTCGGACGCGTGAGCGGAGGCGACAAGGTGTTCTTCCTGGAAGGGCGCCTGCCGTTCGCCGAGCTCATCCGCGGATCGGACGTCAGTCACCCGCTCGACCTGATCTACGTCAGCACGCCGCCGGCCGGCGCCGGCTGGATCGAGAAGAAGATCCTCTACTTCGCGGTCGGCGACGACACGATCATCGACAGCCTCGACACGAAGCTCGAGATCAAGTTCCGGTACCAGTCGTGCCGGGCCCGAAAGCTGCGCCACCCCGCGCTTCGCCCAGCGCCCGTCGTGGCACCGCCGGTCGAAGTGCCGCCGGTCGCCGCGCTCGCGCGCGGTCCCGCGTCCGTCAGCCTGCAGACCCTGCAGCCGACGGCCAACTCGAGCTACGTGCTGACGGAGGACGCCCTCCTGCGCACGGCCCCGATGAATCCGTCGTGGACCGGCCCGAGGCTCCTGCTCGGCGTGCAGTACAACCTGCTTGACGACGCCCTCGTCGAGCTGAACGCGAAGCGCACGGAACGCACGGCCGTCGTCGTCGACGCGATCCACACGCTCGACATCTCGGCCGCGGTCTCGGTGCGGCGCCAGCTGACTCTCGCGCTCCTCGCGCCTCTCAACCTCCAGAAGGCGACTGGCAGTGCCGAGCGATTTGGCCTCGGTGACTTCCGGGTGCTCACCAAGTGGCGCCTCTCGGACGACGACGCGCTCGTCGCCTGGACCCTGATTCCGGAGGTCCGGCTCCCCACGGGAAGCCGCGAGCTTCTGCTCTCCAACGGATCCTGGGGAGCGGGGCTGCTCGTGGCCGTGGAACGGGACTTCGGCGACCTGATCGCCTCGGCGAATTTCGGATACCGCCACACGCCCGGAGCCAGGATGGGTGGAATGGACTTCCGCAACCAGATTCCGCTCGCGCTTGGCGCATACCTGCCTTTCAGCGACACCTGGGCCATGAACGTCGAGGCCGGCGGAGCCATCAGCTTTCCGATCGACCAGTACAACAATCCCGGTGAGCTCTACCTCGGAGCCCGCCACCAGGCCTCGCGCGAAGTCTCGCTCGTCGCTGGATTCAGCATCGGAAGTCTGAGTGACCGAGGCAGCGGCGACGTCCGCTTCGTCGCCGGCGTGCGCTTCGCACCCACTCCCGAGCCCGCGCTGCCGGATGTGAGACCGGTCGCCCCGGTGGTCGTGGCGCCCATCGCTGCGCCCGTGGTCCAGGATAAAATCCAGTCGCACCGCGCGGCGCCCGTCAAGATCGCGAAACAGGCCCCCAAGAAGAAGCTCGGCAAGAAGCGCCAGAAGAAGGCGCTCGCCCTACGAGCGGAGCGGCCGGAGCGTCACGCCCCGATCACCATCCAGATCCAGAACGTGAACCAGGCTGCGTCGCACTCGGCCGCCGCCCACGCGCCGGACTCAGCCGCGCCCGCGCAGCCCGCTCCAGCTCCTACCTCCGCACTTCGCTAAACGTTTTCGACGGCCGTAACGACGACCCTTTCGATTGCCTTGCCACGTGTTATCTTGGGCTGGGAGAAATCCTATGATCCACAAAAGAACCGTGTCGTACTCGGGAAAAACTTACGAGGTGAGAAGGCTCTACAGCTCGGGCGTTGGGGAACAGTTCTCAGCGCATTTCCGTGACGGCTCGGGCGCCGAGAAGACGCTTCATCTCACGGATGCGTCCGAGAAGGGTTCGCCGCTCGAAGCCGGTCTATTCGAGGCCTGCCGGAGCGCCTTTGCGAACTTCAACTCACTGAACAAGACTTTAAACCACCCAGGCCAGGATTCGGGATAGACCCGGACCTCGAGGGCGCCGGAGATGCCCTCGACGAGAGCAGGCTCCCCCAGCCCCGAACGGCAGGCGACCCGAGCCTCTACGACGGCGCAGGCCGATCGCGGGCCGATGTCGACTCCCTCGGATCCGATCCAGTCCAGACCGAGGCCGAAATCCTGCAGGCGGTTCGAGCCCCAGCAGCGAACCGCCGGCCCGCCCGCGGTTCGCATTCCGGCCGCGCACGACGCCCCATCGATCATTCGTAGCGAAGCTGTCTCACCGAGGCCCGTCGATATTCTGAGAAAGCGGCCCGAATCGCCGCTCCCGCCTGAGACGAGTCCTCCTGTCGCGAGAGCCGGACGGCCCCAGCAGATGAGGTCGGGAGCCGCTCCGCTCCGAATCACGCATGTAGACGTTTCACCTGCGGACAGGTGCGCAAGCCCTTCGGCCTTCTTGTCCGCGACAGACCAGGGAATCTCGACCGCCACCGATACCGGCTCGGTCGGAGACGTGCCGAGCACCGATCCCGTCACCTGCCACGAAAGGTTCTGGCCCCAGCACCAAACGCGCGAACCCGAGGCCGCACAGGCGTGCCTGGCTCCCACCGCGATGCGATCCACCGCCGCAAGTACCTGACCCTCTGATCCCAGCACCCGACGAGGCTCAGGCTGCGAGCCGGCATCGCCAGTGCCCAGGCGTCCATCATCCGCTGAGCCCCAGCACGCGACGGTCCCGTCGCCGAGAAGCGCGCATGCGTGGGTGTCTCCCACTCCGATCTCGGTCGCTCGATCCGGCAGCGCGATGGCGCGGGCGCTCCAGGCGGTTCCCGATTCCCCGCCCCAGTAGCTCAGGTCGTCGCCCCAGCAAAGTACCGTGCCGTCCAAACGCAGAGCGCAGGTTCGAAAACGGCCGGCGTCGAGCTCCGGTTGCAGAGAGTGAGCCGGGGCAGACTGCTGACCATCCTTGAAGTCCACAGTGTGTGGATTTGAGGCCCGACCAGAGGACTGCTCAGAGGCGAAGTCCACGTAATGTGGACTTCAGACGTTGGCTCTTACCTGGATCTGTTCTCAATCCAGCCGAGAGTAGACAGGTGAAGCGCGCCTCCGCCGCGATATGCGCCGATCTTTTAGGAGTACTCAGGAGGCCTTCCAGGCCCGGCCCCACATGGCAGGGTACATCAAGCGAGCGGCCCTGCGCGCCGAGGAGCACAACCGGCCGATGCAGACTTTCAAGTCCGGGGGCGAGCTGACGGTCGACTCCATGAAAGTGACCGAGACCGCGCTGCTCGAGCGCGCGCTCGCCGAGCACCGCACCGGCGCGAAGTACGCCAACTCGAAGTGGTACGACAAGGTCGGCCGCTTCGTCCTTCCTGACTACCCGTACGTGAAGCGCATCGTGGAATTCAACGAGGACCCGCGCAAGATCGTCCACCTTTCGGAGCAGGCCGACTCCCCCTTCTGCGACGCGCTCAAATGGGACAAGGGCAGGCTCGACCCCGAGGCCGAGGCCGCGCTGACCGAGGCGATCGCCGACACGGGCGACAAGCTCAAGAAGACCCGCAAGGAGCTGCTGCGGGTGTACGGCTGGGAGGTCTCCGTCAACGAACCGCTCAAGGTTGGCGACTTTCGCGTACGCGAGGTCGCGGGAAGGCTCGAGGGCCTGGAACCCGACCATCGGTTTGCGGGCGTCGCGCGCGAATCCGAGAAGGCCATGGACGTGCTCGACGGGCAGCTCGAGCGCGTGCGCGGCGGCAAGCGCCCTAGGGAGGAGTGCCACAGCTATTACCCCAGCCTTCCGACGGCCACGCGGTGCCGGAGCCGGAGCGTCCCAAGAAAAAGTGGAAGAAGTAGCGGACGAATTGAATTCCCGCCGCGCCTGGGCTTTGATGGGGCGATGGCACTCCTCGAATCGAAGAAGCTTGAGCTCGGAATGATCGCGCCGGATTTCGACCTGCCGAGTACCGACGGAAAGAGCTATCGTATCTCTTCCTTCAGCGACGCGAAGGCTCTCGTCGTGATCTTCATGTGCAACCACTGCCCCTACGTCGTCGCCGTCCAGGGCAGGATCGCGGCGCTTGCGAAGGAGTACCAGGCGCGCGGGGTGCGGCTCGTCGGAATCAACCCGAACGACTCGGTGAAGTACCCCGACGACAGCTTCGATGCGATGAAAGGTCGCGCGAAGGAGCAGGGATATGTCTTCCCGTACCTTCGCGACGAGAGCCAGGACGTCGCCCGCGCCTACGACGCGGTCTGTACTCCCGACATCTACGCCTTTGAGAACGCGGGCTCGAATGCGGGCCGCTTTCTGCTCCGCTATCACGGGCGCCTCGACGACAGCTGGAAGGACCCGGCGGCGGTAAAGCGCCGCGAGCTCGCGCTGGCGCTCGACGCGATCCTCGCGGGCATGCCCGTTCCGCAGGAGCAGATACCCTCCATGGGCTGCAGCATCAAGTGGCTGCAGCAGTAAAAACCCGGCTCGACCGGCTCCACGAGCTCAAGACCGTCCACGCGGACTTCGCGATCATCGCGCGCCTCGCGGGTGACGGCTACCGCTTCGACGACGCCGACGCGCCCGCGGTCCGCGAGCAGCTTCGGAAAGCGGTGCGGCTCCTGGGCGAGGAGATCGACCGCCTGGAGGCGGAGTGGAGAGCCGACCCGAAGGCGGCGCTCATGACGAAGCCCAGAGCTCCCACAAAGTGACGCGCGAGCATCCCTTGAAGGACCGCCTTCGCGCTGCCCTCGGCGACATCACCCGAGAGCAGGTCGACGCGATCGTCAACGCCGCGAACACCACCCTGCTCGGGGGCGGGGGCGTGGACGGCGCCATCCACCGGGCGGCGGGCCCCGAGCTGCTCGCCGAGTGCCGCACGCTCGGGGGCTGCCCGACCGGGGAGGCACGCGCCACTTCTGGATACCGCCTGAGCACCCGCTGGGTCATTCACACCGCTGGGCCAGTCTGGTCGGGCGGCCGCCGCGACGAGGCCGCGCTGCTCGCCTCCTGCTACCGCAGCTCGCTCGAGGCGGCCGTCGCGAAGGGCGCCCGCTCCGTCGCGTTCCCGTCGATCAGCACCGGCGCGTACCGCTTTCCCGTCGAGCTCGCGGCGCCGATCGCGGTCGAGACCGTGGGAGCGTTCCTCCTCAATCAGGCGCCGATCGAGCTCGTGAAGTTCGTCTGCTTCGACTCCGACACCCTTTTTCATTATGAGCGGGCCCTGAAAGAGCTGCTGACGCGTCGAACCTGAGTGTCTCAGCTGACACATTCCCAGGACCGTCCAGGCCACGTATTCTGACGGATACTCAGTTCATGAGGCGGACTTGTGTTCCCGGAAGCGCCTTTTCAAAGGCTCTGCTGTCGCTATCGGCGCTCGCGCTGCTGGCCCTTCCATCGACGGGGGAGGCCGGCTGCCGATGTGAGGGCGAGATTTCGATCACGTTATTCCTCGACAACGCGGCCTGCGAGCGGAACTGCCGGGACCGCAGCCGGAGCGTCGCGGACTGGCCCGATCCCACAAACGCCCTGGGGCGCGCGCTTGAGGCGCCAGGCGGCATGCTGGGCGCAACGAAAGGGACGACCGTCCCACCGACGACGGCGGGAGGAACCTGTCCGACCCCAGCCCCCCCGACTCCGCTCTTCCGGGAACGGGTCACTGTCGGAGGGGTGCCTTTCACGATCCGCGGCACCCGGGCGAAGATCGACTCGTTCAAGGCGCTGCTCGAGAGGTTTCGCTCCGACTGCCTCGGAAAGACGATATGGAAATCACTCGCAGGGCGCTTCGGCGGCGGCGATTACGAAGACGGAATGCAGGTCTTTCTGGACGGAGGATCCACCCACGCCGCTTGCCAGTCGAACCCGTCGGACCGCGACACGTTCAGCGGCGGGGCAGCCGGAGCGTATGACGGATACGGCATGATGTACGACGCCTGGACCAGAACCTGTGAGTACACGTCAAGCGCCCTCTGGCTCCGGACCACCTCCGCCGACAGCCTGGACAGCCCGGACTCCATGGAGACCTTCGCCCACGAGCTGACCCATGCCTCCTACGACATGGAAGACGGCATGGGCCTCCGTGAGGGCGAGTACTGCGCGCACCTGGCCGGCTGGATGGTGGGAAGCCGCCTCGCACCTTTTCCACGGGCGCCTATGAGGCTGGAGCGGACGCTCTTCGGCCCACTGGTCGAAGAGGGTTCCTGCGGGATCGGATACTCCTGGCGGACCACGCTCAGCCGAATTCCCACGATCGAGGGGACGAACGGACGGCTCGAGACCTACCTGAGAAGCTGTGCGCGTTACCCGGCCGACGCGCTCTTCCCCTCGCGACACGACTCGGCCGCTTGCGGCGGGACAAACTCCTCCTGCTGCCCTTTCGAGCCGCAAACCGCCGACTGCCGAAGAGAGTGGACCTCCAGGGTTGTCACCTCCCCTCCCGCCGCAAGCACACCCTAACCTCTTGCGTAACCGAGCCCTCCCCTTCATCATCTGCAGACATGTCCGAAACCATCTTCGCGAAGATCATCTCAGGACAGATCCCCTGCCACCGGGTGTACGAAGACGCGCACGTGCTCGCGTTCCTTGATGTCAACCCGCTGAGCGCTGGACACACGCTCGTCGTACCGAAGGAAGCGGCCGAGACCCTCGACCGCCTCTCCGACGACGCAGCCGCGGCCGTCGGGCGAGTCCTTCCCCGGATCTGCCGAGCCGTGATGCGAGCGACGAGCACGACAGCCTACAACGTGCTGATGAACAACGGGCAGGGGGCGCACCAGGCCGTGTTCCACGTGCATTTCCACATCATTCCCAAGCCCGACCCTGAGCACGGCCTCGGGATCCGCTGGCCGGCGGGCTCACTCGCGAATGACGAAGCCAAGGCCCTCGCGGAGCGGATCGCCGGGGAGCTCCGCTGACTTCTCCTTCAGCGCGATCCAGCGGGAGAAGTACTCGGTGCTTCGCAGGGTCTGGTGCCAGAGGACCGCGCCGACGCGGTTTCGGGAGCGGAGCTCCTCGCGGTGAAGCAGGCGCCCGCGCAGGTCCGCGGCGATAGCGGGCAAAACCACTTTGGCGGAAAAATTCTGCCGGATCGTGCAAGTCCCCGCGTCGCTGGAGGCCTTCCAGGCAGCGGCGTCCTCGTGCAAACCCGCAGCGGCCCGGGAGAGGGCGGCTGGCTCGCAGGCCGAAACGCCGCCGGGCGTCTCAAGGCCGCACATGCCTTCGAAAGCGATCGGCGTCCCGACGACGGGGGTCCCCGCCCGCCAGGCGTCCGCCACCTTGCCCTTGATCCCGGCTCCGTACCGAAGCGGAGCGAGCGCGACCCGATACCGGGAGAGTGTCTGGACCGCATCGCGCGCGGGCCCCAGCACGCGAAAGCCGCTCGCCGGGTCATCTAATGCCATCAGCTCGCGAGGTGGGTACGCTCCGTAGACGTGCAGCTCCGCTTCGGGAAGCAGCCCGCGCAGGAGGGGCCAGATCTCTCTCCGAGTCCAAAGAACGGAATCGGTGTTCGGCGGATGCCGGAAGTTGCCGATCATGGCGAAGTGGCACCTGGCCTCGAACGGAGCCGCCGGCGCTGGCGGCTCGTACGCGAAAGGAAAGACCTCAACCCGCTCCCCTGCAAGACCCAGCCGGTCCACAAGCAGATCCCGCTCGACCGGCGAAACCACCCACGCGAGGTCGGATCGATGGAGCGACGCGAGCTCCCGGTGCAGCACCTCGCCGGCGGCCTCCTCCCAGTTGAAATCCAGGGCCGAGACGCTCACGACCTCGAGGCCGCGCTCGACGCCCACCTCGCGCGCCCGCCGCAGGGAGGCGAAGTCGGACGTGGCGACGACCCGGAGCGCCTCGGGTCGCCCCTCGCGGACGCGCCAGCCGAAGCGCTCCTCGGAGATGAAGCGCTCGAAGATGACGATGTCGGGAGCAAGCTCTTTCAGGAGCTCGTCGTATTCGTCGCGGTTGGGCAGAGCGCGCTCGCAGCGCACACTCCGCTCGCGCTCGAGCCTGAGCGCGGGCTCGCGGATCTCGCCCGGGGCGCTGCAGGTCACCTTCCAACCGTTCGACCGGCACGCGTCGACGATATTGAGCACATGCAGCCCCGCGGCTGAGGACTCCGGCTCTGGCCAGACGCAGCAGTGGACCAGGACGCGTATTGAATCCGCCATTGCCTGGGGCTTACCGCGCGGCCGGTGGACCACGCAAGCTCGGGATTCCCAATGCGCTCCACGACTTGCCTCGCCCCCGGAGCCACTGCAGACTTGAGAGATGTCCTCCTTCGCCCTCCTCGCCGCGCTCATCGTGCTGGAGCTCCTGATCGGGACACTGATCGACGCGCAGCAGATTCGAGCGCTCGCCGGGGCTGTTCCCGAAAGACTTCGGCCCTGGATCAGCGAAGAGGCCGCCGCTCGCACGCGCCGGTATCACGCCGAACGCTTTCGGCTCGTGACCCTGAACCGCTTCGTGCTCGCACCGGTCACGCTCGCCTTCGCCGGTCTGGGTGGCCTGGCCTGGATGGCCAGCGTGGCAAGCGCCTGGACCGAGAGCCCGCTCGCGCAAGGTCTCATCTTCTTCGCTCTCTGGGGCCTGCTTCGACTCGCGGTCAACCTTCCGTTTTCGGCCGCCTTCGTCTTCGGCCTCGAGGCGCGCTTCGGCTTCAACCGAACGACGCCCGCTACCTTCGCGCGGGATCTCGCGCTCGGGGTCGCGCTGGGCGCCGCGCTCGGTGGCGCCCTCCTGGCCGCGGTCCTGGCGCTCCTGGGAACAGGAAGCCCGTGGGCCTGGACCTGGGCATGGGCCGCGGTCACCGCGTTTCAGCTGGCCGTCACCTACGCCGCGCCGGCGTGGATCCTTCCGCTCTTCAACCGCTACGAGCCGCTGCAGCCGGGGCCGGTCAGGGAGCGCATCTCCGCCCTCGCCTCGCGCCTCGGCTTTCGCCTCGCTGGCACCTTTACAATGGACGGCTCCCGCCGCAGCACCAAGGCGAACGCGTTTTTCACGGGGTTCGGCTCGACCCGCAAGCTCGTGCTCCTCGATACGCTTCTCGGAAGGCTCGAGGAGGACGAGGTCGTCGGAGTTTTCGCACACGAGGCCGGCCACTTCCGGCTCGGGCACATCCTTCTGGGCACGGCGATTTCGATCGCCGGTACGGGCGCGGCGCTCGCGATCGCACAGGCCTTGCTGGGCCTGACGTGGTTGACGGAGGGCTTCGACCTTCCGGCGGGCACCCTGCACGGGCCGCTCCTCGCGCTTTCGCTCCTCTCGAATCCGCTCGGCCGCTGGCTTTCCCTCGCCTCGACCGCCCTCTCCCGCACCTTCGAACGGCAAGCCGACGCCTACGCCGCCCGTGCGACGGGCGACCCCGAGGCGCTCGCGCGGGGGCTGCTCAAGCTCAACGTCGATCACCTCGCGCACTGGGCTCCCACGCGCCTCAAGGTCCTCTTCGACTACACCCACCCGCCGGTGCTCGAGCGCGTCGAGGCCCTCACCAGGAAATCGGCTTCCGATCCCTGAAGAAACCCCCGGTAGGGCCACCCTCCGGAAGCGTCGCGAGCCAGACGATCGTGTCGGCCCCCTCTTCGATGGACCGCTCGGCGCCCGGCCCGCCCATGTCCGTCTTCACCCAGCCCGGACAAACCGAGTTCACGAGCACGTTCTCACCCTCGGTCTCGTCAGCGAAGATCCGCGTCACCGCGTTCAGGGCCGCCTTCGAAAGCCGGTAGGCGGGGTAGCTCCCGTTCATCTCGGTGAGCTGCCCCATGCCGCTCGAAACGTTCACGACCCGCCCGTAACGCCTCTTTCTCATCGCCGGGATGAGCCTCTGGCTGAGTCCGTAGGCGCCGTAGGTATTCGACTCCAGAGTCACTCGAATCACGTCGATCGGGATCTCGAACGCAGAGGGCGATCGCCCCCCCCGGTCCTGGGAGGCTTCGAGAAAAACTCCCGCGTTGTTCACGAGCACGTCGGCGCCGCCGAATTTCTCCTCCACGAAGCGGGCGAGCTCGGCCCCCCGAGCGAAGTCCGTCACGTCGAGCGCGAAGGGGACCGGCTTCGGGCCCCCCGCCGGTACCGCGGCCTCGAGCCACCGGGCGACTTCGGCCGCCTTCGCCTCGTCCCGCGCGCAGGCCACGACGCGCAGGCCCTTCGCTACGAGCGAGCGCGCGACCTCGCGGCCGATTCCCCGGTTCGTTCCCGTCACCACCGCTGTACGTATCATTGCGAGGGCCCCCTTCGAGGCCCCGAGTCTAGCGGAAGTCCTCGAGGCCGCGAAGCCGGATTCACTCCGACGTCGGAGTCGGGTCAGAGCGCGACCCGGGAGGATGAGCCCTCAGCGCCATCCGCGCGTCCGTCGAGAGAAAGCTCCCGGCGCTCCTTCTCGGCTCGACCGCTCACCGAAAGCCTGCCCAGGATTGCGAGCTGCTCAGGCGCCGCCTCGAGACCCATCCGGCTTCCGAAGGAGCGCTTGAGGTCCGCCACGGTGGGCCGCGCCTGCGCACGTACGCAGGTAACCGAGCGCACCGTGAAGTCGTCCACGCCGAAGCGGACGCCCTGGTATCCATCCACCTGAGAGAATCGAACTCTCGCAATCGCGAGGGACCGAGGTTGGAGCACCCTGCCCTCTTCGTCCGCCTGGAGAATCACGAGCCGGCAGCTCACCCGATCCGGCGCGGCCAATCCGCTCTCGTCGACCGATCCCTTCACGAAGGTGACCGAAGTAGCGCCTAGGGGAAGATAGATGGGTTCGCGGATGACGAGGGTACTTCCGCTGAGAATCTCATTGAGGGGCATCTCGTCGGGCACTGCCACCGCCCAGGAGAAGGCGGGCGCCAGCAGGACGAGGACAGCTGCGAGGGGCGAGAGTTTTCGATTCATGGGGCCTCCCTGAAAATTCTGAGTGCGATGCCACCCTGAATTGCAGGAGCGATGCCTAGAAGACGCTCCAGGTGACGCGAACGGCGTCACCATATATCCTTGTAATCAAATGACTTTACTGGACACATCGACCCGATGGACTCGAAAACGGTGTTCGAAGGCACGGACCGGTCAACTACCGGAAACTGTCCACCGGCTAGAAGTTGGCGTGAAGACGACGCTCGAGTACTCGACGCCCGAAGGGACGAAGAAGATGGGCACGGCCCGCGGCAGGTGCCAAGAAGCCGAAATCCACAATCCGTGCACTTGACGGGGTACCGGGGCCTCGGTCGGATCCGAAGTCCACGCATCGTGGACTTGGCGATCAGGCTTTCAAGTTCATTGCGATGTCGTGACGGGCTTTCGCGGCATTCGAAAGGCTCCGGAAGCTCTGCGACTGCAGCTGCACCGCCTGCTGAAGAGCCAGGAACTGCATGTTCATCGCGGCCATCCGCTGCAGAGCCAGCTCGGCGGTTTCGACATCGACGATGCCTTCGCTGAGCGCCGCGCGGGCCGGCGCAAGAAGATTGCTCTCGTGGATCAGCAGGCTGGTGAAGTCGTCGAGAAACCGGCGCTCCGACCCGGTCGCGTTCGCGCGCAGGGCCTCGGCCTCCGCGAAGAGCGCCTTGGACTGATTGTCGAACTCGGCCAGATCCGCGGTCAAGCTCTGGGTCTGGACCCTTCCGAGCGGGGGGCGCTCAAGGCCGGCCATGACATGTACTTTCGAGACGACGCTGGCCTGGGTGGGCTTGGAAGAGATCACAAGAACTCCGATCCGAAAACGCCGCTCGGCCGTGAACGAAGCGACGGCTGAGCCCGTTCCGGAAGCCTCGGCCAGCGTACTTCCGTGGCTGGGTCCCACGCTATTTCGTCGAGCTCCAGCTTCTCGCGAAGCAGGACGAGCCTGCGCACGACGGCGGGCGCGAGCTTCTCGTCGGACTTACCGCGGTAG
>CAYJTX010000002.1:0-19644 GCA_964372615.1 uncultured Bacteriovoracaceae bacterium
CGGACCGGGCGCTGGGTCGACATGGAAAACTCGTACTTCACCATGGACGTCGGCTTCATGGAGAGCGTGTGGTGGGTTTTCCAGGAGCTCTGGAAGAAGGGTCTGATCTACGAGGGCCATAAGGTCGTGCCCTACTCGGTCGGCATCTCGACGCCGCTCTCGAACTTCGAGGCCAACCAGAATTACAAGGACGTGCAGGACCCCGCGATCACCGTCACGTTTCCGCTCAAGAACGAGCCGGGAACGTCCTTCCTCGCCTGGACAACCACGCCCTGGACGCTCCCCTCGAATCTCGCGCTCGCGGTCGGCAACGACCTCGACTACGTGAAGGTCCGCGAGAAAGCGACCGGCCGAACCTACCTCCTCGCCGAGGCGCTCCTCGGCTCGTACTACAAGAAGCCAGGCGAGGAGCTCGAGACGCTCGAGCGTCTGAAGGGCCGCGGGCTCGTGGGGCTCCAGTACGAGGAGCTCTTCCCGTACTTCTCGGACCGGCGCGCGGGCGGGGCGTTCCGCGTGATCCACTCCGACCACGTCACGACCGAGAGCGGCTCCGGAATCGTGCACCTGGCTCCGGCCTTCGGCGAGGACGACTACTACGCCTGCCAGCGCGAGGGCATCGCGCTCGTGAACCCGGTCGACGACGACGGGATGTTCACGACCGAGGTCGGCGCCTACGCCGGCCGCCGAGTGAAAGACACCGACAAGGTCCTGATCCACGAGCTCAAGGAGAAGGGACGCGTCTTCCGCCACGAGACGATCACGCACAGCTACCCGTTCTGCTACCGCTCCGACACGCCGCTGATCTACCGGGCGGTGTCGAGCTGGTTCGTGGCCGTCGAGAAATTCCGGGACCGGCTGGTGGCCTCGAACCAGGAGACGCGCTGGGTCCCCGAGCACCTGCGCGACGGCCGCTTCGGCAACTGGCTCGAGAGCGCTCGCGACTGGGCCATCTCGCGGAATCGCTTCTGGGGCACGCCGCTGCCGATCTGGAAAAACGCCGAAGGCGAGACGATCTGCGTGGGCTCGCGCTCGGAGCTCGAGCGCCTTTCGGGCCGGAAGATCGACGATCTCCACATCGACTCCATCGACTCGATCGAAATTCCGTCCCGCGAAGGGAAGAGCCCGCTCAGGCGCGTGGAGGGCGTGCTTGACTGCTGGTTCGAGAGCGGCTCGATGCCCTATGCCCAGTGGGGCTACCCCCAGCACCACGCGCAGGAGTTCCAGGCGGCCTTCCCGGCCGACTTCATCGCCGAGGGACTCGACCAGACGCGCGGCTGGTTTTACACGCTGATGGTGATCGGCACGGCGCTCTACGGGCGCGCGCCCTTCCGCAACGTGGTCGTCAACGGCCTCGTGCTCGCGGAGGACGGACGCAAGATGTCCAAGCGCCTGCGCAACTATCCCGACCCGAACGAGGTGATCGAGAAGCACGGGGCGGACGCGCTCAGGCTCTACCTCATCGACTCTCCGGTCGTGAAGGCGCAGGAGCTGCGTTTTTCCGAGGACGGCGTCCGCGACGTCGTCCGCCGCATTCTGCTCCGCTGGTGGAACGCCTACTCGTTTTTCGTGAGCTACGCCAACGTCGACGGCTTCCGCCCGCAGGGCGATCCTTACCGTTCGCCCAACATCCTCGACCAATGGCTCAACTCGCGGCTGAATACGCTCATCTCGAACACCCAGACCGAGATGTCGAACTACCGCCTCTATAACGTAGTCCCGCAGCTCCTTCAGTTCATCGAGGACCTGACGAACACCTATATTCGCTTCAACCGGAGCCACTTCTGGCAGGAGGGAATGCCCGAGGACAAGCGCCTGGCCTACGAGACCCTCTACCAGACTCTCCTCACGCTTTCGGAGCTCATGGCGCCCTTCGCGCCCTTTCTCTCGGAGGCGACCTACCAGAACCTGGCGACAGCGTCGGCCCGGCGCGAAGCCAGCGTGCACCTCGAGCCCTTCCCCGAGGCCAACCTCACCCTGAGGCGCCCCGACCTCGAGGAGGCCGTGCGGGTGATGGAGGCCGTCGTACAGCTCGGGCGAAATCAGCGCGAGAAGATATCCGTGCGCGGGAAGATCCCGCTGCTGCACATGAAGATCATTCACCGCGACCCCGCGGTGCTCGAGACGCTCCGCAAGTTCGAGCCGTATTTTCGCGACGAGCTCAATATCCGGAAGATCGACTACGATCCCCGAGAGGCTGAGCTCGTCCAGATCAGCGCGAAGGCCTGTTTCCCGGTCCTGGGAAAACGCCTCGGACCGAAGATGAAATCCGTCGCCGCCGCGATCCAAAGGCTCGGTGTGAAGGAAATCCTGGATCTGGAAAGGGGCGGCACGATCACTCTCGAGGGCGAGATGCTCGAAGCCTCCGACGTCGAGATCCGGCGGTCGGCGAAGGGCGACAATCCCAAGCTGGCGACCCATCCCCTCGTTTCGATCGAGCTCGACCCGACCGTCACGCCGGAGCAGGAACGAGAAGGGCTCGCGCGGGAGATCACCCGAAAGGTCCAGGCGGCGAGAAAGAGCGCGGACCTCCGGCTCGACGACCGCATCCGCTTGGAGCTGGCCTGCGTGGGATCACTCAAGGAGGCCGCAAAGGCGCACGAAGCGATGATCCGCGCCGAGACGCTCGCGGTCGAGTTCGCGCTCTGCGGGCAACCCAAGGGCAGGCACGTCGAGAACGCGGAGCTCGATGACGGAGAATTGAGGATAGGAATCGATGTCGTCCGCCCCAGGAAAACCTGAATCTTTCGATTTCCGGCCGATCGGGGTGATCCGCTCCCGCTACCGGCAGAAATTCGGCATTCCCCGGCAGGCGGGGCTCGTACCGTCGGCCGAGGCGGTCCTCGAGCTCCGCCGCGAGGCCGGTGTTCGCTCCGCGCTCGCGGGGCTCGAGGGCTTCACTCACCTCTGGGTGATCTTCGTTTTCCACGAAACGGGAGCGACTGGCTGGAAACCCACCGTCAGGCCACCCCGGCTCGGGGGCAGCCGGCGCGTGGGAGTGCTCGCCTCACGCTCGCCTCACCGGCCCAATCCCATCGGCCTCTCGCTCGTGGAACTCGTTGCAGTCGAGCCGGGGGCCCGCCCTTCGCCCCGAATCCGCGTGCGAGGCGGCGATTTCCTGGACGGCACGCCGGTGCTGGACGTGAAGCCCTACCTTCCCTACGCGGACCGCGCGGAAGGCGCGAGCTCCGGCTGGGCCGAGGAGCCAATCCGGAAGCACGCCGTGCGCTTCGAACCGAACGCGCTCGAGGAGCTTCGGCGCCGGGCCGCGGCCGGACGCGACGCTCAGCTGGAATCGTTCGTGCGGGAGACGCTCGCCCTGGATCCAAGGCCCGCGTTCCAGCAGCGCAAGGCGCGCACGGGGAAGTTCGGAATGCGCGTCGACGACTTCGACGTCAAGTGGCGAATCGAGCCGGACGCCTTCGTCGTCACGGCGATCACCGACGTCACCTCGAGTTTTCGCGCAAAGAAACCTTCAGCAGATCAGGGGCGGCCCCGTCGAAAGCAGCCGCCTCGCGAATGAACTTCTCGCGAGCCTGCGTGAGAGAAGCGTTGCACTTGAGCTGATCCGCCCAGGTGGAAGCCCGCCCCCCCTGGTGGTCGTGGCCGGGCAGCAGGATCGCGCCCGGCTCGACAAGCTCAAGGAGCCGCTGAATGCTCGCGTAGTGCGCTTCCGGATCACCGCCCGGAAGGTCGTCGCGGCCGACATCGCCGAAGACGACGGTGTCGCCCCCGAAAACAAACGGACCCCAGAGCGCGGTCAACGAATCCGCGGTGTGCCCGGGCGTGAGAACCACGATCAGGGGTGCCGCCCGCGCCGGAAGCCGGCAGTCCCTCCCGATTCGAAGGTCGACGCGACGGCTCGGCGCCTCGGCCCCCATGATGTAAGGACAGCCCAGCAGCGCCGCCACGTCGGGGCCACACGAAACGTGATCGGCATGCGTATGGGTGTCGATCACGCCGAGCCAGAGATAACTCTTGAGGTGCGAGACGATCTCGACGTAGGCCGCGAGATCCTCGCGCCTCGGGTCCACGACGATCGCCTCGCGGGACGCTTCGTTCCACGCCACGTAGGACTGGCACTGGCCTCCGGTCACGACCCGCACACCCCAGCCGTCTCGCAGCTCGGGCCCGGCTCCGACCCAAATCTCCTTGAGATCCCTCACCCGTGTGGCCGGCTGTTTCTCGCTCATAGACGCTTCTTCCGTTAACATGGAAGCGAATGCCTCGTCCCGATCGCTATAAGGTCAAGTCGTAGGTCGCCGAGAACGCCAGGTCGCAGCGGTTCTTTCTCACGGGAGCCGCGTCGTCCCAGACCACGAGCTTCACCTCGTGGTCTCCCGCGGAAACGATCCCCACGTCAAAGGGCTCATAGCCGTCGGAGTCCTGGTACAGCTCCCCGTCCACGAACCACCGGGCGCGCATGCTCGCCGCGCGCGACGGCAGCACCTCGGCGCTGAGCAGGGCCCCGCTTCGGGTGATCGGCCCCTCAATCAGGGAGGCCCGATCGTAAGTGCGCCGGATCATCTGCTCCTTGCAGACTGAGCAGAAGGGCTGTCCGTTTCCGCCCATCTTGCAGGAGGTCGAAGGACGGTAGAGCGAGCTGTCGCAGCCGCCCCCTCCACCCTGGTAGAGGCCGATGATCGATCCCGGATCGCCGCTGTCGTAGTCCGACGGCGTAGGGATGGGCGTCCCCTCCGCGATCCAGTGAGCCCATTTCACGTCCTCGAGACGATCCTTTCGCCTGCTCAGGTTCGGGGTGCCCCCTCCGAGAATGTTGCAGATATCGCCCGGATTCACGAACTCGTCGGAGAGCCTTCCCCAGGAGTGCCCCAGCTCGTGTGCCGCCGTGGCCCAGCTGGCGGAGCGAGTCATCGTGAGGAGTCCGGGGATTCCCGACCCGCCGTACTTCTGGGTGTTCGAGAGGATCATCATCTCGTCGGCAATGCTGACACCGTCGTGGTAGATCCGGAGCGAATCTCGCACCGCCTGCGTGTAGCGGCGGGCGAACGGGAACCTGTCGTTCAAGTTCGTGCCGAGGACGGCGTTGATGCAACCGACCGGAAACGTAACGCCGTAGCGGGTATCGCGCAGGTTGGAAGTTCCGTCGTCGCAGCTCGCTCCCGACTCGACCGAGGGGACGTCGACCCGGATGATGTTGAAGAGATCGGCGTACTCTCCGAAGAAATCGTTGTCGGCGGAGTTCTTGAGATACTCGACCATCTCATCCACCTGCTTGCGAAACCGCGGCAGCTCGGCCTCCGTGTAGCCGTCCGGCATCACGATCAGGTTGACGCGGTTTCTGGGATTCCCGCTCCAGTGGGCGACCGCAATCGGGTTCTCGGATTTCAGCCCCTCGGGCGTGGTGTACGGAGACTCGCCCGAGACCGCCTCGGTGGCGAAGTCCTCGCTTGCCGCCCCGGCGAGACTGACGTTGTAAGACCCTTCAAGCGCGACAGGAGCGTTTTCGGGGGTCCAGATCATGCGGTCCCCCGGAGTCGGATCTGTCGGGAGCGGCACCGCGAGCGAGAAGTGCGAGAGAAAAGCCTGCTGCGTGATCGCGAGCTCAGAGCCCGGGGCCCCCTTCGCGGCTTCGAACGCGAGCGCCAGACCGTTTTCCGTGCCATCCGTAGGACCGAGAGCCCTGAGCCCGCCCGGCGAAGCTCCCGGCGGCGCCACGACCTCGACCGTTCCCGCGCCTGATACCGTGCCACGAGCGCGATCGACGTACCTTCGTGCGCGAAAGATCGATGTCGCTCTCCAGCTGTCTTTATGATCGACCTCCAGCGCCGCCGTCGTCGTCGTCTCGACGCCCCTCACTTCCGTGGCGTCGTCGATTCCACACTCCGCATCGGTCGGCGGATCGCCCGGGCAACCTGCGCTGAATACAGCGGTCGCCGTGAAGGCCAGAAGAGGCAGAATAACCCTGGGGCAAACCGAGACGGACCACATAGGTGAACCTCGCGCAGCGCGACTGGGGAGCCGTAGATCGTGATCACCGGTCTAGAGACTTTGACGCATCTTGTCAATCTCACTCCAACCGGTTCCAAGCGACTGACAAATCCCTACTCGATATTAAGTGATTGATATGTTTAAATAAATTAACAGAACGAGGTCGAGCTGGTTCAGAGCCCCAGCGCCGCCAAGGTAGATCGAACCGCGTCGACGGACACGCTGTTGCCCGCAAGGGCCCAGCGCTTTTTCAAGGGCATCTCCGGAGGAAATCGAAAGGACGCCGGAAATCCGAGGAGTCGAATGACCTCGCCGGGCGCGAAGAAGCGAACGGTTCCTCGCGGAGTTCTGAGGTACGAGCCCGATCGCATCAGCGATCGCCCGTACGCGGAAGTGAAACAGGTCGTCTCGCCCACACCGGTCGGGTCGAGCAGACGAAAGCCGCTTCCGAATCGGTCCACGGCCGCACGAGGAACATCGAGCTCCGGACTGGGATCAGCGTCGACGTGCTCCGAGAGCACCCGCGGCGTGCCCGCACGCCCCCAGGCCGAGAGCGCGGCCCCTCCCTTCGACGCCACCAGAAAATACCGGGGCCGCCGCATCGGGACGCCGAGCTCGGTCGGGCAGAAAACGCGCTCGCGCAGCCGATACCCGAGTCCACGAAGCGCCGCGAGGAGCGCCTCGCGCGCCCGGGACCTCGAGAAGCCCTCGACGTTTTCGAGAGCGATCCGCGGAGGCGCGCAACTCGGGAGCAGGTCGAGAAGCTTCCGAAAACTCGTCGCGCGTGGGTCATGCAGATCGCGACCCGCGCCACGCACCGTGTAGGGCTGGCAGGGCGGCGACATCCACCAGAGTTCGGCCCTCGTGGACGAAAGCTCGTCGGCCGTCGCGTGCTCGAGGTTCGCCTGCCGGAAGGTCGCTCCAGGCCGGTTGAGGCGATACACCGCGGCCGCGGCAGCGCTCTGATCGACGGCCGAGACCACCTTGGCCCAGTCGGGCAGAGCCGCGGCGCAACCCCCGATCCCGCAAAAAAGCTCAAGAACCTTCACCTGACCCGTTCTAGCCCGGAATCAAGTCAGGCCGCCAGTCGTCCGCGCCCGGCGCCTTACATAAACGGCAGCAGCCACTTCGTAACGATGAGCAGAAGCGGATTCTTTGACCTGAGGTGCCGATTCGCCTGCTCGACGCTCAGGAGCGAGCTGTGCTCGAGGTCCGCGAGGAATTCGGTCCGCACGGCGGCGATAAAGGCCGGGTCGTCCGAGAACGCCAACGACTCGGAGGAGTAGTCCTGCCCTCGCTTGTCCTGATTGTCGCTTCCGACATACGCCCAGCGGCCGTCGTAGACCCCGGCCTTGCGATGCATCGTGCTCGACTTCGTCCACTCGCGGACTTCGACACCGGCGCGAAGGAGTTTCCGGATTTTCAGAAACATTCCGGTGATCGCCATCGAAGAATCGTCATTCGACTTCACGGAGTTCGTGAGGACGACCACGCGAGCGCCGTTCACCTTGTGGGCGTGGATCAACGCCTCGATCAGGTCGTCATGCGGAATGAAGTAGGGCGCGTAGAGAAAAACCTCTTTCTTGCTCAAGAGGAGCGAGCTCACGTGCGCACGAAGGATCGGCCGCTCCCCTTTAAACAGGGGGTTCGCGTGGAGCGGGTGCACGCGGGCCTCACCGGCCTTCGTCTCGTCGCAGGGATGCTCGGGCTGCTCGCCGTAGAGCCAGTCGTTCATCTCTTCGGAGCGCGACGAAGCGCCCATCGGATCGAAGGACGCCTGCTGGTCCTTCTTTACGGTGGCCCTCCAGCTCTCCTCGAAACGGCGGTGAAACCAGCAGGCGGCCGGCCCTGTCATCTTCATGTCCAGGTCGTGCCAGCTCGTCGATTCGCGGGAGGCCGTGAGGTAGTGGTCGCCGTGTCCAAAACCACCCATGATCACCGTACGGCCATCGGCGATCACGAGCTTCTCGTGGAGCACGTAGGGAGCCTTCGCGAGGTCCCAGCTGAGCGGGTTGAAGAACAGGATCCGCGCACCGCACCCTCGCAGGTCGTCCGCGTGCCTCTTGAGCTGCTTCGAGCCCCAGCTGTCGACCAGGATACGCACGTCGATTCCCTGGGTCGCGCGGTAACAGAGCCAGTCCTTCATCCAGAGACCGGCCTTGCTCGCGTTGAAGGCGTAGGCCGCGAGATAGATCGATCGCCGCGCCGACTTCATCAGCACGAGCCGTTCCCGGTAAACTGATTCACCGTCGCGCAGCAGCTCCAGGGTGTTGCCGGGAATCGCGCCGCGATCGAACCACCGCTCCAGCTCCTCACGGGCCGCCCGCTCGCGCTCCCGGTGCTCGAGCACGGCTCGATCGATCGCGGCGCCAAGTTCGGCGCGACCGCCCGGCCGGGGGATGGCGCTGTCATCGAGGTCGATGTCCGCGCGTGCGACGCCCGCCGCGAGGGCGAGCGCGACCCAGGTGAAGTGTGTGACCGAGGCGCACTTCATGACGCGACGTACTATCTTTCATGATTGAAAACGTCAACTTTACCTACGGACTCCACGTCAGTTCCAAGTCCGGAAAATGCGAGCTAGAATCAGGCTAGACCCCGAAAAATGACCTCTACTCCCAGCCAAAAGCTCTGTTTCGGCTCGGTCCTCCTCATTGACGATGAGGCGTCGCTGATTGTCGTCGCTCGAGAGAGGTTGCGGCGCGCAGACTTCGACGTGGTGGGTACCTACACGATCCGTGATGCCAAGATGGAGCTTAAGAGAAGGAAATTCAACGCGATTGTCCTGGACCTGAATCTCGATGGCCGTAGCGGCACGGAGATCCTGACGTTCCTCAGGACCGAGCCCACGCCCAACTCGGGAACCCCGGTCTACGTCGTCAGCGGCCAGCTCAGGAAAGAGGATCTGGCCGAGCTACGCCCCCGTGTCAGCGCATTTCTTGTAAAACCAATTGATTTCGATAAGTTGATTCGAATACTAAAAAGCGGCCCGGCTCCACCTTCCAGCCCCTCGAAGGCCCCTAGAACAAGAGCTAAATAGTCAGTTTTTAGGGTGGAATTCCGAAAGAGGGTCAAGGGGGTCATCTTCGCCATTCCCCGACCTGCCGCTCAGCTCTGCTGGTGAGCTGAAAATGCCAGCGCCCCCCGGGAAGGTTCCCGGAGGGCGCCGCAGATGATCCCGAGCTAATTTGCCGTTACGTCAGGCCGCTCGAAGCGCCGGCTGCAGTCTCGAGCCTCGCCAGTCTTTCTTCAGCCGCTGATAGTGGCGAAGATCGCGACTGAAGGCGCGGTGGTAATCGCCCCGATACCTCGCGAAGAGGCGATCGAGAAAGCCGTAGTAACACTTGTAAAGGTGGTTTCTCAGAAAGTGTGCGTACCAGGTCGCCGAACACCGCTGACCTACGGCGTATTTCCTCGAGAAGTTTCGGACCTCGCGATTCATCAAGGCGAACCAAAGCTGCGCTTCACGCGAATGGATGAAGTTGCCGATGAACACGGTGCGGGAGTCGAAGACGAAGCCGCACTCCCAGCCGCCTCCCGCCGTCTTGTAGTACGTCCTGCCGTTGTGTTTTCCGTATCGGTAAGCCTGACTCTTGGTCATTCTTGTTTCTCCTTAAGTAGACGAGCACTCAGCTTGAAGGGCTGAGAGGTTTCAGTACTCATCGGAGTTTCCCGGTCGGGAATAGAGATGCGTCGGCGAAGACCTGTGTCGAGCAGGCTCCTGAGACATCAGCGGGCGAGCCTGCTAGAGGCCCTGGGTCCAGCCTGAAATCCCACCCTTGAAGTGCTTCACGTTCGTGTAGCCCAGTTCACACGCCTTTTTCGCGGCCCACTTCCACGCGGAGCAGCTGGGACCGCCGCAGTACGCGACGATGAGCGCACTCTTGTCGGTGGGAAACAGTTTTTTGAGTTTTCCCTTGTGGGTGAGGTAGTGAATGGCGGTCGGGATCCGCTCCTTTCGGAAGCTCTTTGAACTGTTCACGTCGACGACGAAGACCGCCTTCTTCTCGAGCAGCCTTACGAGCTCGTCCCTGCTGACCTCGCCAAATCGGTTCGCGTCCGCGCAGTCCGTCCCCTCGGCCCTGGCCCACCGGCCGCCAGTCATCGCGAAACCCATCACCCCGATGATCGCCAGTCTTGAAATCAGCACGGTTCCGCCCTTTCGCGCAGGGCTAGGGTCGGCAATAGTCGGCAAGCGCCCGATCGACCTCTCCCAGATCCCCCGCATATTCATAATGAGTATAGGGGGCCAGGCGGTAGATCATCCACATTCCTCTGCAGGTGATTTCGCGATTCCCGAACCGGTACTCCCCAGCCGGGGAGCCACACCCTTCGACCCCTATGCGCGCAACTTACTTATCTTGTCACTATTTAGTAAATCGCCTCTGATCCGCCTGGAGACCCCCGGAAACGGCCTTGCGGACGCCCACAAGCAGGGGTAACTCAAAGTGTTCTTCACTGCGGACCTGTAGCTCAGTTGGATTAGAGCGTCGCACTACGGATGCGAAGGTCAGGGGTTCGAATCCCTTCAGGTCCGCCATCATTCTGGGGGGCAAATACCCCTGGAACGTGCTGCTGCACGAGACCCGTGGCGGAAACATTCACCTACGCGGTCACGCGCGAGAACCCCGGGGGCGCCTGGGCTACTCGATATGGGCCGAGGGCACGCAGGAGCTCGGGCCCTATTTCCAATCAACCTGGTAAGCTCCCCTTGTAAGGACATGGCCATACCTCGTCGCCCGCCTCAGGTCGGGATTGGAAGAATCTTAGCGACGCTTCTCTCCGGAAACAAGAACCGGGGCGACTTCATGCTTGCTGCCGCAAGAGACTTGGGCGACGTGGTTCGCCTTCCCGTTCCGGGAAAGCGCGTCTTCCTGGTCACCCACCCCCGGGACGTCCGGCGGGTCCTGGTCCAGAACTCGTCGAACTACCGCAAGAGCTACGACTACAAGGTTCTGTCGCGCCTGCTCGGCGACGGCCTCATCACAAGCGAAGGAGAGGTCTGGCAGAGAGACAGACGGCTTCAGCAGCCCCTCTTCCACGGAAGGGCGCTCGAGCACTTCGTTTCGTCGATCTCCCGCTGCACCCAGGCCCTTTTGGACCGCTGGTCCCACGGCCAGGAGATCCGGCTCGACTCCGAAGCAGCGAGGTTCGCCATTCACGTGATCGGCGAGCGCCTGCTCAGCCTGGACGTCCGCGAGTGGAGCGAGGCGATCTCGTACCACTTCGACGTCTGCCAGCGGGAAATTGTCGCGCGGGCTACCTCCCTGATCGACCTGGCCCGCTGGATTCCCACGCGCGGCGAGGTCCGGTTCGTGAAGTCCCTGGCCGAGCTTCGCCACATCGTCAAGGAACTCATCGAAAAGCGAAGCCGCATGAAGGAGAGTCCTTACGACATGTTTTCGATTCTCCACGAAAGCGGAGAGTCCCGCGAGCGGATGCGCGATCAGTTCATCACCATGGCGATGGCCGGACACGAGACCTCTGCGGTAGCCCTCACCTGGACCTATCTGAGCCTCTCGCGACTTCCTGAGATCGACGATCGGGTCGCGCGCGAATCGGCCGCCGCCCTGCATGGGAAGCCGCCCACGCTCGAGACGCTGGAGGCGTTGCCTTACACCACCCAGGTGATTCAGGAGAGCCTCAGGCTCTTTCCTCCCGTCGCCACGATGGGACGCGAGGCGATCGAGGCCGACGAGCTCGGGGGCTTCGCGGTTCCCAAGGACACCGTCATCGCACTCTGCCCCTACGCGACCCACCGCAGGCCAGACCTCTGGGACCGGCCCGAGGAGTTCGATCCGGATCGCTTCGCGCCGGAGAAGAAAGACAAGCAGATCCCCTGCCAGTACGTCCCGTTCGCGGCCGGCCCGCGCGGCTGCATCGGGCAACACATGGCGCTCTTTGAGCTTCAGGCGGCCGTGGGCATGATCAGCGAGAGATTCCGCCTCAAGCTCCTGACTCGTGAGCAGATCCGTCCCATCCCGATGGTCTCCATGCGTCCGGATCGCCCGGTCATGATGCGCGTGGAGAGCCGGGCAAGCGGCCCCTGATCCATGGCTGATCCCGAGATCTTCTTCCAGACGCTCTCGATCCTCGAGCATCCGGCCGACCCGATGGTCATTCAGTTCCAGATCCTATTCGGACCGAAGCTCCTCGAGCGGCGATTCGGGCTTGGAGAGTTCAAGGCCGCCACGCTCAGGCTCTTCCAGAAGCACGCGCGGCTCAGGTCGGCGCTCCTCTGCGAGCCGGGAGGATTCCGAACGACCTTCGCAGACGCCGCCCAGGCCGCCGAGCTCAACGAGCTAGCGTGGTCCTGCGGAGGGCTCAGCCTCGAGGAGTTCAGGCACCTCTCGGTGCCCGTCGATCGGGCCCCGATCCTGCGATTCCGCTGCGACCCGACGCAGGGCTTCTGGGTCGCCTGCCACCACACCCTCATGGACGGCTTCGGCTGCTTCGAGCTCGGCCGCGAGCTGATTCGCGAGCTGCATCCGGCAGACGGGATCGAGGACCCGAAGCTCCCGCGCGTACTGCCGCCCACCTGGTCCGCGCGCGCCCTGCATTGGATCGCAAGCCGCTGGGTGATGCTCCGGGATCACTTCCGGCAGACGCGGGAGATCGCGGCCCACCCGACTTCGCTCCTGGGTCCGGTGAGTCCTCCCCAGTCCCAGCGGCATTTCTTCTTCACGACGGCGTTCGAGCTCGACGAGCTGCGGGCGATCCGGGAAGCGGTGAAGCAGCGGGGCGTGCAGGCGACGGTCAACGACCTGATTCTCTCGGCGTTTCACCTGGCTCTGGATGCCACGATTTCCCGCTCAAGCGCGGCCGATCGCATCAGCATCACGGTTCCGTTCAACATGCGCTTTCCCGGCGACGGCACGCCCCTCTTCTGCAACCGGACCGGCTATGTCTCCGTCAGCACCCTGCCTGCGCACCGCGGCTCGCGCGACGACGCGCTCGCCCGGATTCACACCGAGATGACTCGCGCCAAGCGCTACGGCACCGGGGAGATCGTCCGCATCATCGTAAGCTTCTTCGAGAACACGGGCCTCCTTCGAATCGCGCGAAAAGCCTGGCTCAAGCACCGCCTTCCCGCGCGCTACCTCGGACCCGAGAAATATTTCTGGCGAAACTTCGACACGGCGGTCGTCACCAACCTCGGCCGCTTCTTCGTTCCGACGCCCTATGCAGGTTGGGTCGCGGAAATCCACGGCTTCGCGCCGATCATTTCTCCGGGCGTCAGCCTCTCGCTGATCGGGATCGACGACCGGATCCTCGTCGCGCTTCGCCTGGGCTCCTCGGTGCTCAGCGAAGACGACGGCAGGCAGCTCCTCGAACTGTTCAAGACGAAGCTTCGCTCGTTCCGCTAACGCCTCACTGGCAGGGAGCAACGAAGAAACTCTCGATCGCGCGCGTGATCCTGATGCGGCTCTCGATTGAGCGACTACGGCTGAATGACATACCGGTCGATGTCGAACCCGTAAAATTCATTCACCGAGTCCGAGCGCAACACGATCGTGACCGTATCGCCCGGGATCGTCCGGGACCAGAGCTCGCCCTGGTTGCCATCGAGCGCCTCGATCGTCCGGCCGTCCGGGGCTTCCAGGCCCACGAAGTCAGTTCGGGTCTCGGTCACGAGGCGGGTAAAATGGAGCTTCAGCGCCTTCGCGCCCGGATGCCGAATCGTCCACTTGAAGTTCGCAAGCGGCGGGTAATCATGCGGCGAGGAGAGACGATAGGGCACCTCAACCCACTCCACCGGGTCCGGCACGGGCGGCGGGCTTGAATTCACCAGCGCATTATAGAGGTTCAGGCGGCCTCCGCTTGCCACCCAGCCCTCGAGGTCAAACCGTCGATCCACGGTCGAGAGCAGCCTATCCTTGATACCCACGTTCGATAGCTCCGGAAGATGGGCCTTGAGCACCGCCGCAGCGCCTGCGACGTGGGGACAGGCCATCGAGGTCCCGCTGTACACGTGGTACTTTCCGGCGAGAACCGAGCTCAATATTTTCACCCCGGGCGCGGCCAAGTGCACGGACGTCTTTCCCCAGTTCGTAAAGAACGCCTTTTCGTCCTTGTGGTCGGTCGCGGCCACCGAGATCACGTTCGCGTTCCGATAGGCGGCCGGATAGGTCGGTTCAGTGTCGTTATTCGAGTGGTCGTTTCCGGCCGCAGCCACGTAGACGATACCCCGGCGGTTCGCCTCCTCGATGACCTCCTCGAAGGCCTTCGAGAACCCATCCCCGCCCCAGCTGTTGCTGAGGATATCCGCACCATTCTGAATCGCGTACTCCGTGGCCAGAATCCCCGCCTCGAGGGTCCCGTTACCGGCGGCCCCCAGGAACTTCACGGCCATGATTCGGACGTCGGCGGCGATTCCCATGATGCCCTGGGAATCGTGCGCGGCGCCGATCACGCCGGCGCAGTGCGAGCCGTGCCCATGGTCGTCCTTCGGGTCGCTCTTCTGGGAATAGAAGTTCCAACCGTACAAGTCGTCGATGTAGCCGTTACCGTCATTGTCGACGCCATCCTGAACCTCTCCCGGGTTTCGCCAGGCGTTGGCCGCGAGGTCTGGATGGGTGTAGTCGATGCCCGTATCGATGACTGCGACGACTACTTTTCGAGAGCCCCTGCTGATCTCCCAGGCCCGCAGGGCGTCGATGTCCGCGCCCGCCTCGCCTCCCGTCTGCGCCGTATTGCTCAAGGACCACTGCCGCCCGAAAAGGGGGTCCTTGACGACGTCGAACGCGCGATAAGTGATGTTGGGCTCGACGTAGTCAACGAGGGGAGACCGTGCGTATACAGCCCGTGAAACTTTAAGATCGATCCCCGCCGGAAGGCGCACGATCTGGAACTGCCGAAAGAGACGAAAGCCGGACCTGGCGACCCCCCCCGCTTGCAAGTGGAGCGCCAGGACCTCCTGCGCGCTCTTCCTCCCGGAGTCCGAAAGTTTGACGAGAAGCTCGCGCTTCGCAACTACCTCGGGAATCGCAGCTGACGCCCCGAACGCCCAGAGAAGAACCACTCCAACAACGAATGCAGCTCGAGCCTTCATGACCGGAGATCCCCTTTCGTCGGAATCGATTTCGTGGAATTCTTGCACCAGTTTCAAGGATTACAAGTAAGAAGCGGCGAGCCCGGGGCTCCCCGAAAGGAAGATCCATGCAGATGGCTCACGGACTGATCTCGGCGACGCTCATTTTCCACGCGTCGACGGCTGGCGCGACCCTGTCACAGGTGACCGACTCGCTCACGATCGATGTCACCGAAACCGCCGCGACCCTGGAAGTCAGCTTCCGGGCGACCCAGACGACCTCGACGCCGATCTGCGCACCCGACGACGACGTCTTCGTCTGGAACGAGGATGAGACCGGCTACCGCTATTACATGATCGGGCGAGAGGGCCGCCGCGAGAACATCTGGGTCGGCGTTGGTCACGCCGAGAACACCGGCCGGGATTATCTCATGATTTCGATCCGCAACCTCGAAGGTCAGTTCGGGGATTTCTACCCTCAGAATCTCGTAATGAACTTCCGAATGAACGGCCGGGACGATCCCGGCGTTGTCGAAGACGGCGGCCTCGGCATCTACCCGATCCGGACGATCCACCGTCCGGGCCCCTCAGGCGTCGAGGCGATCGTCGCCTCCAGCTCTTATTACGAGCTGACGACCAACCACTTTCTACTGCGCTTCAATCTGGAGAACGACTTCTTCCGCCTGCGCGACCTTCAGGCGCGCCACGTCGCCGTCGACGGTGACGGAGAGATCCGCGTGAAGCTGCTGAAGTCCGTCCGAGCGATTCTCTGACGAAACGTCAGCGAATCCCCGCCCGGGGGGTGGGGGGCGCCATGATTGCCTGACGTTTCGTCAGGCAATCGAGGGGCGAGTTCAGAGCCGGATCCACTCGAACCGGATCGCCGAGAGGGTTGCGACACCCACCAGCGCCCAGAGCAGCATACCCTGGAGGAAGGGCCGCGCGCCCACTTCGCGGAGGGTGGAGCGCGTAAGACCGCCTCCGATGAGGAAAAGAGTCAGGACGAGTGCACGCCGCGCCCCCCAAGCCACGGCCGACCCCGCCGGCTGAAGAACCGGAACCAACGTCACGAGCGCGGAGGCCCCCACGAATCCGAGAATGAACCAAGGTTTCTTTGCCCGTGCCGCGCCGCTGCCGCGTATGCGAACAATTCCGATCAGCGCCGCCAGCGGGAGGATCCAGAGGGTACGGGCGAGCTTGACGGTCGTCGCGACCTCGAGCGCGCGTGGGCCATACTGGAGCGACGCCCCCACGACCGAGCTCGTGTCGTGGATCGAAAGCGCGCTCCAGAGCCCGAACTGAGTTTCATCGAGGCCCAACGCGTGCCCCAGGTACGGAAAAAAGAGAAGCGCCGAGGCGTTCAGCACGAACACGGTTGCCAGCGCGACGGCGATCTCTCCGGCCTTCGCGCCGATCGTGGATGCGACTGCGGCGATCGCGCTGCCTCCACAAATCGCCGTTCCGGAGCTGACGAGTAGCGCGGTGTTCGGACCGACACGAAGTGCGCGACCGAGCACGGCTCCGGTCCCCAGGGTCGCGGCGATTCCAATGAACGTGTAGCCGATCCCCTGAAGCCCGACGCTACCCACCGCTTCCAGATTCATGCCCGCACCGAGGCCCACCACGGACGCCTGCAGGAAAAGCGGCGCCCATCGGCGGCCTTGCGCCGCGAACGGATTGCCCGGACCGAGAGCGATCGCCATCCCGAGAAGCAGAGCCGCTCCGGACGAGAACGCCGGATGAAGAGTCGAAGCGGCGGCCGCAAGATACAAGGCCCTGGCGAGGTGGTTTCGCACGCGGGATTGGTCTTATAATACTATAATTTTTAAGACTATTTCAGAAACACAGGTCCTGGAGCCGAAGCTAGCTTTCTTCGATGAAAGACAAATATAATCAGGATTGCGGACATTTCACTCACCACTCGAAATGGGGAAGGCTGACCGTGTCTGAAGAAATATCGAGGCACAGTGCAGCCCCTGATCTGACGGCATGGCGCGACGGCGCGGACGAGTTCCAGGCTGGACGCATGTGGGAAGCGCACCACGCCTGGGAGCAGGGTTGGAGTACGCTTCCGCAGCCCTGGCGCGACCGGGTCCAGGGAGCCATCTGCGTGGCAGGAGCGGTCTGGCTCCTCGATCACTCTCGCCCGGGCGGAGCGCTCCGGGTCGCGCAGCTCGCGCGCAGGCTTCTCGAGGGCTCCGAGTCCGGGCCGACAGGAGGGCCGAGAATTGCGAACGCGCTCGGCGCGCTCGGTAAGGCCATCACCGCACTTGAGACGGATCGCCCCACGGAGGCTCGCAGGGCCCTCACTGGCCTGAAGTGCAGAGTCGAAAAGCCCGCCAGGACGCCCACCGGGGCCAGCACGCTTCTGCTTCTCGGATTCCTGGCCGCGACTCGGGTCACGACTGCCGTCGCGGACGGCGTGCCGCCGTCCCCCTGCCCTCCGACGACTCCTCCCATTCTGTCCCAGTCGGAGATTGATCGGGTCACAGCCGTGACCAGCCACCTGGACTGGTGGCCGACCGGCGAATCCGAAGAAGCGGCCGCGAACTGCCGTAACACCGTTCCGGATCTGGCCGGCATGCGCGCATGGCTGGACGGCGATTTCACCGCTGGAGCGCCGCTGGAGTCCCGCACGATTCACGGTGTGAGGCTCGAGAACCAACCCACACCGTCCCTTGAACTCTTCGAGAAGCTCACGACTCCGCGCCTGAGGGACGGATCGGACCAGGCGACCCTCACGGTCCCTGACTCGTGCCACGAGTTCCACTGCGCGATCGAGGCCGTCTTCGGCGAGCAGGTCGGAGAGCGGCTCGCCTACCTTCTCGCGCGGCACCAGCTGAATGGCTCGCACCTCGCGGGCCTGAAATACTCAGGCGCGCAGAACCTTTCCTCCCTCACGTCGGAGGAGCTCGACGACATCATTCAGTCGGCCTCGGAGCTTCCGCCTCACTTGCTGCGGCTCGAGCCCGATCTGCCGATCGTTCATTACCGACGGGGCGTGGACACTGGCGGGGTTCATGCGAACGCCCGGATCGAGCTCTTCGATAAGTGGTCGAGCAGGGATCGACATACACGCCGATTCGTCGTGACCCATGAGCTTGGCCACGCCGTCGGCGACAACCTCGATCTCGATCGCTCCCCCACTTGGCTTGCGCACACCGGCTGGGAGGAGCGATCCCGAATTCGACCGAATGGGACTCAGGCCACCGTCTGGCTACCGACCCAGCCCAGCTGCCTGGTGTCGGGTTACGCGGGCGAAAATCCGGGCGAAGATTTCGCGGAGTCCTTCCTGGCCTACCGCTACAACCCCGACTCGCTGCTGAGCAGATGCCCCGCAAAGTATCAGTTCCTGAACGAGCTGGTCTTCAACGGCATCGAGTACCGAACGACACCGGCCTGCCGCAGCCCGTCCCTGCTCACAGACCAGGTCGCCATTGCTACGGGGCCACGAGTCGACGCCCTCCTTGCCAGCGCGTCGGCCACGGGCGAGCTCGACACCCGGGGACCACTCCGCACTTGCCGCGACTCGGTCTTCGATTCGTTCATCTCCGGAGGCCTCGGAACCACGACTCTCAGCCAGGACGCGCGCGCCTGCCTCGCGGCATCGATCTCCGCAAGCGTGGCCACCGGCCCGCCGCCGGTCGGACTCGACGGAATCGCGAATCGGAGCGAATTTCTTCGAGTGATGCCCCTTTTCGGAGCCACACTGCCCGCGACCGAGGCCCGGGCTGCGGAGCTCGCGCAGGGGGCTCGTGCCCGCTTCCGAGAGCATCTGCAATCCACCTTTCAAAGAATATTCGATGGCGCCAATTCCCAGTCAGACTTTGTTTACGATTACCAGCCGCGCACTCCTCCCTCCGATTTCTGCGAAAGCAGCAGCCAGTACGCGAGCCTGTACGCGGAGCAAGCCGGTACGACTTTCGCGATGCCCTCCACGGGGAACGACTTTTTCTTCCACCGCCACCGCGAACAGTACCAGACCTGGATGCGCGACGCCTGCATGCGCGTCTTCGGGAGCGCGACGAGGCTCAGAGCCCCATCAGCACAGGTCATCAGCCGGACTTTCGACGCCCTCTTCGCTCGGCCAGCTCCAAGCGCGCCGCCCGCGGGAGGCTCACCATGAACGGACTTGTAGTCATGATCGCCCTTGCTCACCTCGCCTGGGCCGGCCCCCCAAGTCGAAAGGCGAACGCACCCTCGGCTGACGCCGTTATCCGGGCCGCACTCCCCAAGCCACTGCGCGCGCTGAAGCCGGGTCTCTCGAAAGCGGCCGACGTACGGAAGACCCTCGGCGCTCCGGCCGAGTCCGAGAAGGATCTTTGGCGCTTCGACCTGGGCGGTGGAAAGTTCGACACGACGATCCAGTTCGAAAAGGGCGTTGTCTCGACAATCTACCACCGATTCGGCCGCCCTCCCGGGGGCCAGCTTCTGGAATACTCGGCGCTCGAAGAGGCGGGCCTGACTGGAAGGGACGCGGGTGACCCGGCCGAAGCCGAGAAGCGCCCGCACGACGTTGGCCGCGAGCGAGAGGCTCTCTACGCGAGCTCGGGCATTCGCCTTCGGTTCAAGCTGAACCAGCGGCGGACCGTGACTTCCGTCGTTCTCATCAGACCGAACAAGAGGTAATGGCGCTCACTTCTTGACCAGGCGTTCGGTCAGCTCGC
>CAYJTX010000002.1:19654-37247 GCA_964372615.1 uncultured Bacteriovoracaceae bacterium
CTGCCGTCGCTGACGGCGTACCGCCGTCCCCCTGCCCTCCGACGACTCCTCCCATTCTGAACCAGTCGGGGATGGCGCTCACTTCTTGACCAGGCGTTCGGTCAGCTCGCGGACCCGGACGTGCTCGATCGCCGCGATCGCCCTGAAGATCTGCGCCGCCGGATTCCGGAGGAACGGCTCGAGAAAGGCGAGGAGCTTCGCGCGCTCGAACTCGATGACGTGAATCGTATCGACGGCCGTGACTGTCGCCGAGCGCTTCTCCATCTCCATGAGGGCTGCCTCGCCCAGTGTGAGCGGCCCATTCCGATCGGCGATCGGTACGCCCTTCTCGGAGATCCTGACCTTGCCCGAAATCAGCACCCAGAGGTGCTCCGCCGCCTCTCCCTCCCGCGCCAGCACGTCGCCGGCCCCGAGCGAGCGCATCTTCGCGATCACGAGCAGCCGCGTCTTGTCGGCGAACGACAGCTGCCCGAAGCACGACGAGAGATCGAGCGCCGCGATCTTAGCGAACGGCGGTAGTCCGGCCGGCTTGGCCGGCGGCTGCGGCGCGCCCGTCGCCCCGGCCGGACCCGACGCAGCAGCAGGAGCGGCGGCCACGTGGACCTCCAGCAAAAGCGCCGTCGCGTCGTTCTCCGATCCTGCGGCACGCGCCTGCTCGACCAGGCTCTTGAGCACCTCCGGCGCGCGACCGCTCGTCTTGCCCAACGCCTCGTGAATCCGCGCATCCTGGAGCTTCCCGTAGATGCCGTCCGTGCACATGAAGATGAGATCCCCGGACTGGATCTCGGGGGCAAGCAGGTCGACCCGCGTGTGCTCCTGAAATCCCACGGCGTGAGTCAGGGCATTCCCGAGCGGGCTCTTATCGGCCTGCTCCTGGGTCAGGTTGCCGCTCTCGACGAGCTCCTGTGCATGCGTATGATCCTTCGTGAGGCAGGCCATGCGGCCCTGCCGGTAGAGGTACACTCGGCTGTCTCCCGTATGCGCGGTCACCAGCCGGTCGCCGACCAGCCACGCGGCATCCAGCGTCGTCGCCATTCGGTTCAGGTTCGGATCCCTCTGGGCCTTGTCGAACACGGTCTTCGACGCGGTCAGAACCGCTGTCTGCAGCAGCTTCGCGGCTTCCTGGATCGTGGGCACCGCGCTCCCGGCGAGGTTCCTTCGGACCGTCTCGACGACGGTCTCGGCCGCCAGACGAGACGCCACATTGCCTCCCGCATGGCCGCTCACTCCGGCGCAGACCAGAAAAAGTTTCAGATCGGATGCGGCCGCGAAGAAATCGTCGTTCGTGGACTTGGTCGGGGACTGGATACTGATCTCGGTGTGCTTGATTCGATGCTGCATCACAACACTCTGCACGAAGAACCGGCCTGCTGTCAGCGGATTTGTCGGAGCGCCAGAGCGATGACGAGAGCGAGGTAGGTGCCGATCGCGAAGCCTGCCACTCCTGCCGTGACACCCGAGACAACAACCTCCCGATTCCTGAGGCGAGCGGCGACCGGCGCGACAAAGGCCGGACTGAAAATCAAGGCGGTGAACGTAATGATCGAGGTGTCCCGATCAATTTTGAAAAGGCGACAAAGCCCGAGGTGGACCACGACCGTTCCAAACAGCACGAACGCCGTATAGGCCAGAGTTGCGATGTTTGACGCGTCGAAACGCGAGAAATCAGCCATCGTTCCGACTGAAAGGCAGAAAATCAGAAGCAGAAAATCCCCGGTCTCGTACGCGCGGGGCGTCGCACGCAGTCGGGGGTGAAAGGACCCGAGAATGGCGATCCCTGTCACAGCCAGAATGATCACCGTATCCCGATCCAAGCCTGGAAGCAGGAGCGACAGCAACGCCGCCAGTGCGACCAGGCACAGACCCACCCCTATCGCGTACGCCGTCTCCAGCCCGCGCCGGGAGGCCCCCCTCAACGCCGCCTCCACCCTGGGCTCTTGCCCCTCGGCGACCTGGACGCGCTCATAGGCTGGCAGAAATCGCGCGAAGAGCGGCCCCGCGAGCGTGACCAGAAAGAGGAAATACAGTCCGCACAGAAACACGTCCGACGCGTGCACCGCGAGCAGGACGTTCGGCTCTACCTTGAGGGCGGTAGCCACGGCCGCGAGGTTGGCGGGGCCTCCGGTATAGACGCCCACCAGAAGGCCCCCCACCTGCCAATGCTCCGGAATTCGAGAGGCGAAGAACCAGCTCGCCAGGAGCGTCGTGCTACCGACGGACACCACGCAGAGCACGAAGGAGATCAGGGTCGGCCGCGCCATCCGGGTCCACTGCGGGATGTCCATCGGCAGAAGGAGCAGCGGCAAGGCGAGCACGACGGCGCCCGACCCGATCTTCAGGGACAACATCGAGTCGAGCTCGATCCACTTCTGGTTTCCAACGGCGATCCCGACTCCGTAACAGACCAGGACTGGCCCGAGGCGGCGAACGATTTCAAATCGTCCCGAGAGCCACGCGGCGAAGGCCGGAAACGCGAGCAGAAGCCCGACCTGGAGGGTCATCGTCCCGGCCATAGCAGCATCCCTCCGCCGATGACGACCAGAAGCGCGTGGACCGCCGCCCGAAACACCTGCTCAGGGACCCGACGGAAGATCCACTCCCCGACCGCGATACCCAGCACGAGCGCAGGAACGAGCGCCGCCGCGCGAACGAAAGCATCTATGGCCAGCTCTCCGCGAACCGCCCAGGTCGCGAGGAGGGTCGCGTTCAGCGCCAGCCAAAGCAGGGCGAGCGTCGAACGGAACGCTCGCTTGTCGTCTATCGCACCAGCAGCGTAAGCGACAATCAAAGGTCCGCCCGTCGCGAATAGTCCGTGAAAGAACCCTCCTCCCACCAGGAGCGGGGCCCCCAGACGGCGGATCCGAAACGTCGAACCGCGAGCCGCGATGCCCCAGATCCCGACTGCGACGACCAGCCCTCCCAGCACGGCCTTCATCGCGACAGCGTCCATCCGAGCGGAGGCGAAAATACCCAGGAACAGGCCCGGGATCACGCCGGGTAGAATTCGGGTCAGCAGCAGCCGCGCCTCGACGACGCGAAATCCGCGCGCGACCAGCCAGACGCTTTGACCCAGTCCCACCAGCACGAGCGTCGTCACCCACTGCCGAAGCGGCACGAACGGGCTTCCGGCCGCGAGCGCGAAAACCGTGGCCCCGAACCCGAGAGTGGTCTCGACTGCCTGAGCTGCGACGACGACGCCTGCGAGCACGAGCCAGGTCATAGGCTGTAGATCCCACCCAGTACCTCGAGGGCTACGTCTCGGGCCTGTGACCGGTCCGGAAGCGTCCCCACCATTCCATACATCGCGGAGACGTCGGAAAGATCAGTCGCACCTCCCGTCTTCGCTCGCCCGACGGCCTCGCGAAGGTCCACCAGGAACGCGTCGCAAACCTCCGCATGCGCGGGGGTGACCATGAGATGGACCGCCGGCGGAAGGTGCTGCCGTTCGACGTACCAGCCACGAGCGCTCATGAGATCCGCAAGCTCGAAGGGGCTCAGGACGTCGCTTGTAAACGCGAAGACCGTCGCCGCAGGGTCTCCCAGCACGCGAAGCTCCGGGATCGCCCGAATCGCGGCGAGCATCCGGTCGCGGGTTTCCATCATTCCTTTCGCCAGGCGAAGGTAGCCTTCCTCGCCCAGATGTCGCATCACGGCCCACGCGGTCGCGATCGCCCCTCCGGGCCTGGCTCCGGTCAGCGTCGGAGTTCCGTAGAGCCCCCCCGACCACTCCGTCTCGACGAAGTACTGATGCCTGCGCAACGACGCGTCCCGGTAAAGCACCACGGAGGCACCCTTCGCGGCGAAGCCGAACTTATGGACGTCAGCCGAAATCGACGTGACTCCCGGAACCGAGAAGTCGAAAGCCGGAACGGGGTAGCCGAGCTTTCGAACCCAGGGCAGCAGAAACCCCCCCATGCACGAGTCGACGTGAAACCAAACGTCGTGCTCCGCCGCGATGGCAGCCAGCTCTCGAATCGGGTCCACGCCTCCGAACGGATAGTCGAAGGCCGAGCCCACCATCATCACCGTACTCGGACCGATGAGCTCCCGCGCTCTCCTCAGATCCGGCTTCAGCGCCGTCGTCAGCGGAATCTTCACGCTCCTGAGCCCGAGGTAGTGGGCCGCCTTGTCGAAGGCGGGATGGGCCGAGGCGGGAAGCAGCAGCTCCGGCTCCGGGATTTCGGGTCTCTCCTCGCGCGCGCGATCCCTTGCCGACTTGACGGCCATGAGGATGCTCTCGCTTCCGCCCGACGTCAGACTCCCCGCCACCGCCGCGTCTCCGCCCAGCATCCGGGCCGTCATCGCGACCACCTCATTCTCGAACTTGCGCAGGCAGCGGAAGGTCATCGGCCCGAGGCCGTTCTCGTAAATGAACTCGGAGTAAACCTGTTTCTTGAACTCCGAGAGCTCCTTCGCGTAGTAGACCATGCTCCAGACGCGCCCGGCCTTCCAATCAGCGTCATTCGCGCGCGCCTCGCGCATGAGGCGCAGCACTTCATCCTGCGGCAAGCCCAGCTCGGAAAGAGCGAACGTATCCATTCTCGGCACCCCCGATTCGACAGCGAACCCGATTGTCTTGACCGGAATGGCGGCCACCGGAGCAGGGGCCGACCGCCCACGAGTAGCCGCTTCCGGCCCCCGAAACAAGGGGGTTCAGCGGCCTGAAAGGCAGCGGCAACCCATGGCATCCGTGCGGGTAAGGCAACGCGTCGATCCCCTCACAGACGAAAGTCCACTCGTCCCCGCCGCCCGACTGCGGCTCAACTTCTCCCGAAACGGTGGCCTTCCACGCTCTCTCCGGGCGCGCGCGGCTTCGGATCGCCTGGGGGGCGCTCGCGCTGCACGTGGTGGGTGGAGCGGCCGTAACTCCGCGGGTGCAGGAGACGGGAAGGGTGCAGCCGTAGGGCTTCTTCTCAGGCGGCCCTTCGCCGCGATCCGGGTGCCGCCTTCGCGATCAGCTCCGCCACGCTCGCCTCGACTTGTGGGTCCGCCATTCCGTGCTCCGAAAGCGCGTACTGATACGAGCCGCACCGATCGGCGAACTTGTCCTTGAGAGCGAGCGCCTCGACCCTGGGTCGGGCGCCTGAGAGGCCGCATAGGGTTTCGGCGAGAGCCGAAAAGAGGCCGCCGAATCGGCTATGCTCCTCGAGGGTGATTACGAGCTTGAAGCCGCTCACCATTTGCGCAATCTCCGACGCGAAGGGTTTGAGCCTCGGTACGCAGATGGCGGAGGCGCCGTGTTTGGCGGCGACTGAAGCCGCCACGGAAACCATCGATCCCGTGGCCACCAGGCACGCGTCGCCGCGTCGGGAGCCGTACACCCAGCGCGGTTCGGTGGTGCCGAGCGGGTCGCGATGGACCGTCGCGCGATCGCTCTTTCCGACGCGGAGGTAGCTCGGCCCGGCGTAGGCCCTCGCCTCCTTGTAGCAGTCCTTGAGCTCCGATCCGTCGCAGGGCGAGTAGATACGGAGATTGGGAAGCGCCCGGAGCGCGGCCACGTCTTCCGCGCAGTGGTGCGAGGCGCCCAGGGTGGAGTACACGAGCCCGGCCCCGTCTCCGATGAAGAGGACTGGAGCCTTGGAAAAACAGGCGTCGAGCTTGATTTGCTCGAGGACCCGCATCGGAACGAAGGACGCCAGGCCGTACACGACGGGGCGGAATCCCAGCCGCGTGAGGCCAACGGCGTAGCCGATCATCGACTGTTCGGAGATTCCGACGTTCAGGAACTGATCCGGGTAACGGTTCAGGAGGGGGTCAAAGAGCGCATAGCCGTGATCGCCGGAAAGCACGATGAACTCGGGCTCGAGGCCAGCAGACTCGGTTAGAAGATCGGCGAGGACGTTACGCACTCTTCGCGATCTCCGCGAGCGACTGGGCCAGCGTGTCCGCGTCGAGGCGGGTGTAGTGCCAACGATTGTCCCCTTCCATGAAGGATACTCCCTTGCCCTTCACCGTCCGGGCGACTAGCCCCTGGGGCAGCTCGGAGGTTGCGGCCGCGCTTCGGAGAGCACCCAGCGTATCGGCCAGCCGCTTCACGTCGTGGCCGTCGCATTCCGCGGCCTGAAGCCCGAAGCTCTTGAACTTCGCCACCAGGGGCTCGGTATCAAGAATCTGGCGCGTGTCACCCATCGCCTGCTGGCCGTTCGCGTCGACGATCACGGCAAGGTTTCCCAGCCGGTGATGACCCGCAAACATCAACGTTTCCCAAACCGTCCCTTCGTTCAGCTCTCCGTCCCCCACGATACAGAAGACCCTCCGATCAGTGCGGCCCAGGCGCTTCAGGCCGAGCGCCATTCCCGCCGCGACGGGGAGCCCGTGGCCGAGCGAGCCGCTCGAGACCTCGACGCCGGGGATCCCGCTCTCGGCAAGCCCGTGTAGGAGCGAGCCGTCGGTCATGTAGGCGCCGAAGTCCTCCCGGGAAACCCAGCCCAGTTCGTGCAGGCAGGCGTAAAGCGCCATGACCCCGTGGCCTTTGGACAGGACGAGGTAGTCGCGATTCGGGTCGTTCGGATCTCGAGGGTTGAACTTGAGACAACGATCGAAGAGCACGGACAGGATCTCCACGAGAGAGAACGCACAGGCCACATGGACCGTCTTTCCGTGAAAGGCCATGTTGAGCACATGGGTTCTCAGCGTTTTGGGCCTGAGGTCAGCCATGTATCTCTATCGACAGCCAGGGCGGATCGACTTAGCTTGGTGTCTTTCCCCAGCGATTTCAATCGACCTTACCTTGGTGACGGGATGTCAGAAAACCGTCAGAAACTGGTCTCCATACATACCGACAATTGCTCCCAGGACCGGACCTTTGAGCTCCTCACCACCCGGTATCCCGTAATCGCCTGCATGAAGCTCGAGTGAAGATATGCGGGCCGGATCAAGGTTTTTTCCGACGGGGCCGACCGCAAGACGATGCTCGAGCTCGCGGCGAACCCGCTGGTCCAGGGGTTCACGACCAACCCCACGCTCATGCGGCAGGCGGGCATCTAGGAATACGAGCTGAATCGGCGGCAGGGTGGAGGGCTCCGCAGGAGTCTCCCCGGAAACGACGAACGCTCCGCCCGAAAGCAGCCGATCCGCCTGGGCGATGGCCTGATCGGCGACCTGAAAATCAGCGATTCCCTCCATCGAGGCTGGAAAGCATCGCGTTCCAGAAGGGCGGGCCTGCCGCGGCGCCCTCACGGCGTTAGGCAGCAGCGAAACCCAGCCTCGTACGTCCTGAACGTCCCGGGATGCGCCGGATTCCGGAATGAGCAGCCTGGCTTCGCGCCTCCATAGCAGCCCGCCCAGTAGCAGCCCTTGAGCACGTGCTCGTGGTTGTTGGGATTCGGAAGGGTCCGCTTCACCCACTCGGCCACGTTGCCGGTGAGGTCAAAGGCGCCATCCTCGCTCACACACGCCGGGAACGAGCCCGAGGGCTCCGACTGATCCAGGCGCTCGACCTCGGCCCGACCCTCCGGCGCTGGAAACCTCGCCACGAGCGCCCAGTTCGGCGCGCGCCAGACCTTCGTCTGATTGCAGGCCGCCGAGCGATATGCGTCTCCGTAAGGGAAGGGCCTTCGTGCGCTTCCCTCGCACGCACGATTCCACTCCGTTTCCGTGCAGAGGCGCTTGCCGTGCTCCTCGCACCAGGCTTCACCCTCGGGCGCGGTGGCCGCGACGATCGGTCGCTCTCCCGCGACGTTCGGGGCCTCAAAGCGATCCATGCAGGATCCGGCGACCGTCGCCATTTCGCTCGGACACGCCAAGCGTTTTTCCGGCTCGACCTCCGGCCTCGCGCAACAGCTAAACAAGGGACTTCGACACCTCTCGTATCCGCGCGGGTCAGGCAACGCGTCGATCCCCTCACAGACGAAAGTCCACTCGTCTTCCGTACACAGGTTCTTCCCCTGGGCTTCGCAGACGGCCATTGCGTCGGTCCAGCTCACGAGCGTCGCAGGATACTCACCTTCCACCGAGTACTCGACGCGCCTCCACTCAAAGCGCCCGGACGCCCCTTCCACCCGCCTCACGACGAATGGGTCGGATCCGAAAGCGGGCGCCGCGGACAAGACCAGTGCGCAAAGTGAGAGCAATCCTGATCTCCGTCCCATCGCGCCCGTGTATGACGCCGCCACGGGAAAGTCCACGCGAGCCTTGACTGCGGGCATCCCCGAGGCGATTCGCGTCGAAGGCTGGCTAGAGCAGGTCTGAGATCGCGGGAACGCCGGGAGCGGACTGCCCGAGCTGGTATCGAGACGGGGCATTCTCCAGGCAGATCGGGTCGGTCACGGACCGGACGATCACATCACCTCCCTCGGCGAGCTCCGACTCCTGCTCGACAATCTGTGTTCGTTCCTGAGCGGCATTGCCGGTCAACTTCACCGACAGGTAAATGCCTATTCCAGGGTACGACGAAGCAGGCGCCCGCTCGGGAAAGATCCGAACGGAGACGTTCCCCTCCGAGTCCATGGAAATCCAACGTCGGGAGGGCCGGTCAAACTCCGCCGCGACGGGCTCGAGCTGCTGGTCGAGAGACCGCCTGACGACTTCAAAGTCTCCGAGGGAGATCAGCTTCCGCTGCAGGAAGGACAACGTCCCCAGGAAGCGGATGATGGCCGCCGCCCCGAGACGAATCGATGCCTCGCGCTCCGCTCGATTGATCGAGTACTCGGTGTGGTTGAGGTCAATCGAAAGCCTGCAGACTTTGTCATCCGCCGACGCCACGGCCACCCAGGAAAGGAAGGCAGCAAGAACGAGACATCCTCTTGAAATACTGATGAAAAAGCTGCGCTGAGGACGAGGGTACATGGAGGTGAAACGGGCGATACCTGCGAAAGTCGCTCGGCCGCCTGTCGAATCCGGGATAATTTGAGAGAATGATCGCGCTTGCAGTGCGATTCTGATCCACGATCTTCACGCCGGGATGCCGATCTCCCGCCCCAGATCAGCTAGAAAGCTGCGCATCGACTCTACCCGACGGACCCCCTCTTCGCGCCCCGAGTGTGTTCTGAGTGTCTCCGCGGTGCGAAAGAGCTTCACGTAAAAATGGTCGATGGTATTAGCCAGGTCGTCGAGCGGGCGGGCTGCTCCGAATGGATCGACCGGGTCATAGATGCGACGGAGGAGCAGCCCCCCCACCGAGAAGCATCTTGCGATCCCGATGGCGCCGAGCCCGTCGAGGCGATCCGCGTCCTGCACGACGCAGGCCTCGAGCGTCCTGGGCTCGATCTGGGCGCTGAAGCTATGCGCCTCGATGGCATGCGCGACCTCATCCAGAAACTCCTCCGAACATCCCTGGCCGCCCAGGAAAACGCGAGCCTCCTTGGCCGAGAGCCGCGACGCGAACGAGCGGCGTGGATCGTTCTTCGGAACGTTGACCAGATCGTGGAACCAGGCGGCGACCGACACGACCTCGAGCTTCGCTCCCTCGGCGACGGCAAGTCGGCGAGCGGTGCTCACGACGCGGCGGAAATGGGCAATGTCATGCGCCGGATCGTTTCCAAGATCCTCTTCCTCGAGTCGCGCTTCGCATTTCCTTTCCAGCTCCGCCAGCTCCTGTTTCGTCATAGCAAAGCGTGCCTCCTGCTCGAACGTGCGCGACCCTCCCGGCCAATCGCCACCTATGATAGTCTCTGCGTGGGATATGCGCTACAGGACGATCGTACTTCCGGCACTCTTCGTCGCGACCGCGGGCTGTGGCGAGGCCGACCCCACGACCCCGTCGACCTGCCTTTTGACCACGACGACCGAGTCAACGAACGGATCCCTCTCGCTCAGGAACTCCGCTGACACGACGGTCGTTCAGCAGCTCGCCCAGAGTTTCGAGCTCACCAGCGACACAACGATTTCGTCGCTCCAGGTCAAGCTGATCCGCGTGGGAATCGTGAATTCGACAATGACGCTCCGGATTCAGGGCGATAACGGGGGCGTGCCCAGCGGAACGGACAAGGGGAGCGGTACCTTCACCCTCACGACCGACGCCACGACGGGAAACGGGAACATCAGCGACTCCCGTTCGGATTTCTACGCCGTGACCTTCACTTCGACCGCCTCGATCACGAAAAACACCCTTTACTGGCTCCGAATGGAGGTCGCCTACTCGGCCAACAGCACAGCCTTCATCAAGTGGATGGGGAACGACAGCAACGAGGACACCAAAGGCCAGGCCTTCATCAGCACGGACGGATCCAATTTCACGGTTTTTACGGGCGGCACCAAGGACATGCTGCTCAAGATCGGGTGCTGAGGAATGCGCAAGATGCGCTCAGCGAGCGCCGCAAGCGCCGTGGGCCTGGGGCTACTGGCTGCCTGTGGTACGCAGACTCCGACCCTCGGGCCCTCCGATACCGCCTGTTCCGGCTCGATGGCGCAGCTCGAGATGGGTGACGGATACCTCCGAAACCTCTGCGGCTGCGCCGAGGCGGCCGGGACCACCGCTTCCGGAGGCTCAGCGCTCACCTGCACCATCCCCGCGGGAACGACGGTTTTTTTCCAGTTCGGAGCGGCGCGGACTCGGCATCAGATCCTCGCGACGGGCGCTCCGGAGTTGCCCTCCGGGCCGGAAATCGACCCCGTCAACCCGTTGTCGCCGAAGGCCCATGCCGCGACTCTGACCTCCGCCGGAACCTACACGTTTCGTGACGCCTTCGACGAGTCCGTCGTCGGAAGCATCGTCGTATTCTGACTGGGATTCCGGTCGGCCGAATTTTCCCGTTCAGGCGATCCCGGCTCCCGCCGACGAGTCCTGTAGAATCACCCGTCATCCAGGAGGGAAGAATGGGAAATCCTACCGCTCAATCCAAGAATAGCTCAGCCGGCGCCGACCCGACGGTCGAGATCCTCTATCAGAAAATGGGCGATCGCTGGTTCGCCTTCTCGATGATCGACGACGAGGTCTTCGTCGGATCCATCACCCAGGAAGAGCTCGGGAAATCCAAGCTCGTAGCGCGGGTGAAGCCGCCTCGAGGGAACGCCTGAAATCCTGGCGAGCCACCCGAGTCGTCCGGGTCGCCCAGCCCACGGCCACGCGCCCCGAGGTCGAGGTCCTGCGCCAAAAAATCGTCGATCTCGTGTCCATGAACCCGCACAAGGCAGCGGTCGTCCTTTCAGCCTGGATTCACGAACGGTCTCTCGACAGGAAACTGCTCGACAAGAAGGCGGGCTGACTCAGCTCGCCGCGCACCCGTCCCTCCGTGCTAGACTGAAATGGCCACGGAGGGCGCGTCGTGCTTCCATTTTTGATTTTTTCCCTAGTCGTCACAGGAAACGGTTTCGTTCACGCGGATGGTGAGATCCCGCCGGAGGGCGTCGCCGGCATCGTTTCGCCTTCAGAGTCCTTCCTGGAAGAGGAAGACACCCCACAGCCGCCCGAGACCGATCCTTCGCGAGCCGATCGGGCTCCCGCCGTCGTCGACGCTCCCACGGACGAACCGACCGGCGACAACGCGGACCTCTACGCAAACTTGGACCCGCAGGCTCCTCATCAGAGAGTGAGTCAGTAAATTCCTGGTAAGTCCGCGGGAGAGAGCCCTTCGCAACGCTCCGGGATCCCTGGAGTCGAGCCCGAAGAGAGTTCCACCGCCCAGTTGGGAATCACCCCTGTTTTTCAGGGAAGGGAAGGGTCAGAGGTAGAAGACCGTGACGTCGCCCATATCCCGGTGCGAGTGCTCCGAATAGGCCTTCAGAAACTTCACGAACTGCTGGTAGGCCGGATAAGAAGTGAGCGACTTGTCGACGCTGCAGCCGAACCGCATGAACCGTCGGCCGTCGTCGATGCAGGATCTCGAATTCTGGATCCGAAGCACGATCGGAATATAGGTGTCCTGGCTGAAATAGAGCCGGATCGGCAGCTCGTTCTCGTCCTTTGGCCAGGGGCGATTCGGGTCGAAGGGAACCTGGAACGAGCATCCCTCCTCGCTGACCTCGATGAGCTCGACGGCGCGCATCTGGTCGTTCCCGGTCACGCTGTAGACGCTGAGGAGGTGCTTGAAAAAAATGCGTTCGGTTTTCCGGCGCTTTTCGTCGAGCTTCTGCGCGCGCGCTTCCGTGAAATCGACTACCTGCTCCGTCTCCGCCGATTCTCCGGTCCGTTGGGACATGGCTCGATCCCTCCCTAGGGACGTATCGGCCTCGGATCTAAGTCTCTGAATGGGCAGACATTACCGCGTGGCTCAGCCGTCGGATGAGGTAAGGCGCCCCGCGTCAGCCAGCTGATCCAGGAGTCCCAGGAATGCTCGGTAGGCCTTGTAAGAGGGGCTCGCTCTTTCTGCGAATTCCGCCCCAATTCTACGGACTTCGGCATCATGCGGGACTCGGATCACCGTCAAGTGGAGATCGAGATAAAGCGATTGATTCAGGTACAGCTGGACGTCCAGATTCTCGCCCGGAGCTACGGGAAAATCCTCGGGAATCTCGCCCTCGGTGTCGATCTCAAATCCCATCCCCAGCTCACTGACGTCGTGGATCTTGAGCCGATGGACGCCCTTCCTGGGGATCGTGACGAAGAGAGAAAAGGAATCGATGATCGGCCTTCGGCGGGCCTTCCGCCTCTCCACCCCACCCGGAGCACCCGTCCTTTTGCTCACAGACCGTCCTTTCGGGGCATTCCGCTCGGGGCGGGCGTCAACGCGGTCGCCTGGTCAAGCTTGGCCTTGAGCGTCCCAAGCGCCTGCTGGGACTGAGCGCTCGCTTCGCCCAGCTGAATCTCGAAGGCCTTCGCATCCAGTCCGCCCGCGAAAAAAGAGTGGTGGATACCGTGTACCTTCGCGACCGCCTGTGACGCCTGCTGGACGAGCACGAAAAGCCTACCGAAAAACAGCTCCCGCTGGACCACGTCAGGAGTCCACCTCGAGAAGGCCTGGTTCAGCTGGCCGGCCTTCTGGGACCACTTGGCGTGAAAATCATTCCAGGCTTTCTGCTGCGCCTTCGTGGTTTTTCCCTTTCTCAAGCGCGCGAAATTCGTCTTGCTGTCACCCAGCTCACTTTCCAGGGTCATCGAGTACTGCCTGAGCTCCGTCAATTCAGCCTGGGCCTTCTGGCGGAGCCGATCATGAAATTCCTTGAGGCGCGCCTGGTAGGCCGCGTCCCTGGCTCCTCCCAGAAAGTAGGTTTTCTTGGCGACCGTCTTGCGGCCCTTGGGAAGGCTGGCACTGGTTTTCAGAGAGGAGGGAGCGGCGGACGCAAGGATCTCCTTGACGTCTGGAGGCTGTTTTTCCGCCTCCATCACAAATACGACGTACTCGCCGCGAGGCAAGGGTTTCCCGTCCGCCTGTTTCAGGACCCCCGATTTTCCCAGAAGCTTCTCGAGTCGGGCTCCCACGGATCCCGAGAAGCCGAGCGAGTTCAGGAGCGTGTCGGGAAGCCCCTCGACATAAATCTCGAAATCGGCGCCATCCGGAAGGTTACTGGCGACGTAGAAAGCCGGCGCCCATGGATCGGCTCGCGAAAGCGCGAACCCTACCCTCGGGCCACCCTTCTGAGGATTCACGAGCGCCGCGGATCTGAGATCTTCGTAGTCCTCGGGAGCAACGTCATCCAGCGACGGAATCGGGGAAATCCACTGGCCCAGGGCCGGGACTTTCTCGACCAGCTGGATGAGATAGGGCCGCGCGAAGTCCTGGGCCACCTGGATTCCGGCCTTCAGCGCAGGCGAGCGGAGGACCGGATCGAGGTATCCCTGGACGTAAACGGCGCCCACCACGGCAAGAACCAGCAGAAATCCCAGCCAGCGAAGCAACTTCGGAACGATTCGCTCCCCTCCCCGAACCGCCATTCCACCCGCGTGACCGCCTCCGAGGATCTTGGCCTCAGAAGCGCGCTTCTTGGCCTGCCTGGCGTTGGCTTCTTCGGCCTTCTTTCTCGCCTTCTCGGCCTGCTTGGCAGCCTTGGCGGCTTCCTTTTCCGCCCTTTTCAACACCTTGGGATCAACGTCGTCGGTCTTTTCGTTTTCGGCCGAGACAGCCTCCCCCACCAGCGCAAGCCTGGGCCCGGAGCTCTCACCCTGGGCTGTCGCCATCATGGTGAACCCGTCGGGTGCGGCAACGATTGTACCGCCGTCCTCCGAGGCAACTACTGCCTCCTGCGCGCCCGAACCCAGGATCTGTTCGAAGGCGGAGACCTCCTTCATGGGCTTCCAGTCTCCCATTCCCTCACACCACACGTAGCTATGGGGTCCTACTTCACCCGCCGCGAGCTTGGGCTGCACGTCGGCGAGCGAAAACGGGCCTTCGTGGTGATCACCTACGTAGACGAACCACTTTTTCTCCTCGAAACCATCCATGCGGGGGTACCATCCAGCCTAAGGGAATTGATGGGCCGAATCAAATGGAGCCTGGTCGGAATCCCCGACCACGAGGGAGTATTCAACGTCGGGGGCCGGGTGGGCGCGGCTTCCGGCCCGTCAGCGTTTCGGCGGGTCTTCAGGCGATTCAAGGATGCGGACGGTGTCCAGGCAAGTCTCGTCCTGGACTCCGACGCGGGGCCGTTCTCCCGTAACGTCGCTTCGAACCACTCGGCCGCCGCGAAGCTCATCGCCGAGGCGCAGAAAGCTTCTTCGCTGACCGTGGTGGTCGGTGGGGGGCATGATCATGGGTACTCCCACCTGATCGGCGTGAGCGACGCCCTCGGGGGTCGAATCGGCTGCATCAACATTGACGCTCACCTGGATGTCCGCAAACCGTCGCCCGAGATCACCAGCGGCTCCCCCTTCTACCTCGCGATCGAGAGCGGGAAGCTCGATCCCGGCAGACTGGTCGAGTTCGGGATCCAGCGCCATTGCAATGGGCCGGATCTCTGGGACTATGTCCGACGCCGACGCGTCAACGTCATAGGCCTAGAAAGGTGCCGGGGGAATCGGGGACCTGCCCTCTTTCGCAAGGCACTTCGAGCGCTCGCTTCGAGGTGCAACGGCGTCGCTGTCAGCCTTGACCTGGACGCCGCGGGGCAGGCTTTCGCCCCGGGGGTCTCAGCGCCCCAGGCCGATGGTTTCAGCGCATCCGAGATCATCGAGCTGGCGGAGATCGCCGGCGCGACTCCCAAGGTCGTCTCCTTGGGAATCTTCGAGCTCAATCCTGAGCACGACATAGACGACCGTACGGCGCGACTGGCCGCCACCGCCGCCTATCACTTCATCGCTTGCGCGCTGGCACGATCGAAGAGGCTTTGAGCGGAGGACCGTCGTCCTCATTCAGTCTCGCCTGCCTCAACGCTCTTTTCCGAGCCAGGCTTTCCTCGAGGGGATCCACGCGCGCATCGGACGCGCCTTCGGTCGATCCCGCGACGGCCGCCTCCGGCACCTTTACAGGAGTCGGAGGAGGTGGTTCCGCCTCCCGGTTGAGACCCTGAATCAGCTTGGCCTGCCCCAGCAGCGCTTCGGTCGTCTTTCGAATCGGGCCGTCAATCGCCCCAGTTGCCTGGGCCATGCCTTCGAATGCCAGGCACGCGAGATCGGCGTCGGTCGCCCATGGCTCGATTGCAATCTCGACCGCCCCCAGGCGACCGAAGGCTTCCTGATTGAGCTTGCGAAACGACTGCACGAGGCGATGCAGCTCCTGGGCTCCCTCGGCCGCGCGGGCGCCCGCTTCGCCTGCCCTCGCCGCCTCGAGCACCAGATTCAGTACTGCCACCTCGGCTTGAGTCGCCTCTTGCTCGCTGCTTTTCGCCGCGCCACGCGCATCTCGGATTTCTCGGATCCCGGCGTGGAGCTTTCCTCGCAGCTCCTCCACCTGTGCCCTCGACCTAGCCGACACCACGGCCATGTCGTGCGCGACCTTCACCAGATCCCGGATGTGAGCTCCCATCTGCGTCAGAGCGCCCTTGAAGTTCTCCGCCCACTCCCGCACCCGGGCACGCAGCTCCCGATCGTCCGTCGGCCTCGAGACGGACGGAGTACCGGCCTTCCGCGCCAGCGCGAGCGCCAGGAGCTGAAAGAAGGCCCCGATGATCGCGAAGTACACTACGATCGCGACGTCGCTCCCCACGCGCGTGGTCGACCCCAGAAAGCCGGTGAATCCGAGCTGCAGCTTCACCCGTATGCCCTGACCCGTCTCCGGTGAGAAAACCTTCAGATACTCGAGGACGCCGCTTGAACGATCGAAGGAGCTGATTTCAGTGGCCTGACCCAAGGACTCCTGGGCCGTGGTGACCCGCATGACCCGCGGCTCCTGACCGATCGAAAGCGCCCGGACCGCTGACTCCAGCGGATTCTTGTCACCCGCCTGCCTCATCGAAAGCATAAGGCTCTCGGCCTGGGTCGCGATCTGCCTTCCCCAGAGAATGCCATCCCTGATTTTCCCGTCGTGAACGCGTCCGCGGTCCCAGGCGATGATCCCGGCCATGACGGCTACGGCGAGAACCCAGGGAGCGGCAATGCGGAGAGTCCGATGCAGATGCACGCGTCATCTCTTCGGCATCCCCGCGCTGAAAGCTGACACACCCCCAAGTGGGGAAGCGTCAAAGACCCGTCACGGGGTCCCTGGCCTCGGATTTGGAATGTAGACGTACGGTCTCGCCTTGAGGTCTTCCTGGATGGCCGCCTGCATCCGAGCCTGAATGCGGCCCGCCAGCTCGTCCATCGCCTCCTTGCTGTCGGCTGCGGCGCGCGGGTAGCCAGAGAAGTCGAGCGGCTCGAGAAACCGGATGGTCCACTTCGCGGGCAGTGGAAGGATGTTCAAGGGCACCGGGACCTGGAGTCCCTTGAGGTACTTCGAAAGCTTGAGTGTTCCGAGATTGATGTGCGTCTCCTCGGCTCCAATAATCACGCAGGGCACGATCGTCGAGCGAGAGAGAAGCGCCATGCGGACAAATCCCGTCCGAAAGCGCTGGAGGCGATAGGCCTGACTCGAGGGCTTCCAGCTCCCCTCCTCGCCTTCGGGAAAGAGGATGAGAAGTTGATTCTTCCGAAGGATGCTCAAGCCGCTCTCAGTCGATGCTTCGACCCAACCCACCTTGCGAGCGAGTGGCGAGAACGCCGGGAACATTTCGAAGAACTGCCAGAACGTGAGAATCCTCGGAACCCGTTCGATCTCGCGATTGAGCACGTGCCCGAGAACGAGCGCGTCGAAGCCCATCGCGCCCGAATGGTTCGGCGCAATGATCGCGCGCCCCCGGCGCGGGACATTTTCGAGCCCGACCACCTCGACGCGCAGGTAGCGCCGCACGATTTCCAGGAGAAGTCTTGGAAAGACCGCGAGCGCGAGCCGCTCGGCATCCCGCTCCGCGAGCTCAGCCAATTTGAATAATTTCTCGACCCGCCGACCGAAGAATCGCTCCATCCCTGGAACTCCTTTACTGCGCGAGCCTCTTGGCTCGAATGCTCTTAGACTAAACCATTGCCCGCGAGGGTACCAAGGCGTTATTTCTGGACGACCATGAACACCATCCTCGCGATCGACCAGGGAACCACCGGGACGACGGCTCTTCTCATGGATCAGAACCTGACGCGCGTCGCGGAGGCGTCCGAGGACTTCCCGCAGCATTTTCCCCAGCCGGGTTGGGTCGAGCATGACCCGGAGGAGATCTGGAAGTCCGTCGTTTCGACGATCGGCAAGGTCACGCGAAAAAGTGATCCCAAGAATATCGCGGCGATCGGGATCACCAATCAGCGTGAGACGCTCTG
>CAYJTX010000003.1:0-34766 GCA_964372615.1 uncultured Bacteriovoracaceae bacterium
GCGCGTACGAGGGGGCGCTGACGAAGGCAGAGACCTTTGAGAAGAAGCACCCGAAGAGCGTGCAGATGGCCCAGATCCGGAACCTCCACGGCCTCTGTTTCCTTCTCACCCGGCGCCCGTCGCTTGCGATTCCGCAGTTTCGCCTCGCGATCGACCTGAGCCCGAACGACACCTACCGCCAGTTCGTCCTCTACAATCTCGCCTCGGCGCAGGTGGACGCCGGTCTGATCGAGGAAGCCCATCACGTCGCCTCGGAGATCCGCTCCGACTCCCTCGATCGAGAAACGCGGGCGAAGTATTTTTCGCTGCGGGCCCGGGTCGCCTCCAGGCAGAAGCGCCACTCCGACGCGGTCCGGAACTGGCTGGCGATGGGGAGGCTCGTCGATCCAGCGCAGCTTCGCGGAGGCGTGTCGGCGAGCCTCGAGGAAGAGCTGAAAGCCGTCCTTTCGCCTGAAGGCCTCGAGGATCTCTACCGGGAGTTCGAGGACGTCCCCCTGATCGAGCACCTGCTCTTTCGCCTGGGAACGCTCGAGTTCGGGGGCGGCCAGATGGGTTCGGCCGAAACCCACCTCAGAGCGCTGCTCAGCCGCTTTCCGCAGTCTCGGCATTACGCGGAGGCAACGGATCTCATGAATGCGATGCAGAGCCGGTCCGTGGTGGACGGAATGACCGTCGGCGTCCTCCTGCCGACGAAGGGCCGGTGGGAAGAGGCGGCGCGACGAACCCTCCAGTCGATCGCTCTGGCCTTCAAGGTTTTCGGCAACGAGGAGAGGGACGTCGGCGTCCGTCTCGTGGTCGAGGATAGCGGCGAGAGCGCGGAGTCGGCGCTCAACGGCCTCAACCAGCTTTTCTTTCGACACCACGTCGTGGCGGTGATCGGCCCCGTTCTGAGCAAGGGGGTCGATCAGGTGACCCAGCGGGCACAGGATCTGGGTCTCCCGATCATCACCCTCTCCCAGCAACCTGGAATCACCGCCGATTACGTGATTCACGGCGGAATCACCGCCAGGCTCCAGGCGCAGGAGATGGCGAAGTACGCTGTCCAGCGGCTCGGTATGAAAAGGCTCGCCATTCTCTTCCCTAAGGACAAGTTCGGGGAGCAGTACAGCCGGTACTTCTGGGATGCTGTCGAGGAGCTCGGGGCGCAGATCGTGGGTTTTGAGGGTTACCCGCCGAACGAGACCGATTTTCGACTGCCCGTCGACAAGCTTTCTGGTCTTCATTACAAGGACGCGCGCCAGCGGGAGCTCGATGCCCTGGCGAAAGAGCGCGAGACTGGCAAGATCACCAAACGCACCCGGAAGACAGAGCACCTCTTCGCCCTGAAGCCCGTGATCGACTACGAGGGCGTTTTCATCCCGGATGCGCCCGAAGTGGTGGGGCAGGCCATTCCCCATTTCGCCTTCCGAGACGTTACGGGTGTCAGGTTCCTAGGGATCTCGGCCTGGAACTCGCCGACCCTCATCGCTCGCGCGGAGCAGTACGCGGAGGGTGCCCTGTTCGTTGACGCTTTCCACGAGGAAGCCTCGAGGTCGACGGCGAAAAAGTTCGCCAGTCGATACAGGTCCGCCTTCGGGGGACCCCCGAAGGCCGCCGACGCGGTCGCTTACGACGCGGCGGCGATCCTGGACGACGCGCTCAGGACTCTCCCCGGGGACCGAACGCGTGGCCTTCTCAGGGAAAAGCTCACCTCGACCTCAGGCTTCGCAGGCGTCACGGGAAAGATCACCTGCCGCGACGGGGACCTTGTCAGGGACTTGACGGTATTCGTCGTTCGAGGCGGCCAGGTCACCGAAGCGCGGTAAACGCTGCCGATTGGCAGGGCCCTGTCAGTCGCGCCATCATGGAATGAGGGAGACGCGGCTCGTGGACGAGGCCGTCGTCAGGAGTGGTAACCACCGTCAGGAGGACGATTGGGCTTGCGATTCGACCCCGTCGGAGGGGGTCAGTTCAAGCAGGCGTTGAAGCAACTCATCGAGGTCGAACGACAGCCGGTGAAAAACCTGGAAGTGCGCAAGCAGCGCGAGGAAGCGCGCCTGAAGCTCTTTCAGGACTTCAAGACGAAGTTCACCGGCTTCGACAAGACCTTGGGCGAGTTCACCGACTTCCGGAAATTCCGGGAGCTGAAAGCCGATCTCGGCGACGGGCAGAACTTCATGAGTGTCACGCTCGACAAGGACCGCGCCGAAGCGGGATCGTACACGATCCAGATCGACCAGCTCGCCTCGCGCACGTCGGTCATTACAAACGGGTTCGAGGACCCCGACACCGCCGTTCTCGGCATTGGCTTCGTCGTCGGCCAGCTCGCCAACGGCGAAACGACCGAGATCTTCGTCGACGAGGCCAACTCGAGCCTCCGGGGCGTGGAAACGCTCATCAACCGCCAGCCGGGCAATCCGGTCCGCGCGTCCGTGATCAAGGATCTGACCGACCCGGAGCGCCCCTGGCGCCTGATCCTGACCGCCAAGAAAGACGGAGCCGACGACGCGGTCTACTTCCCGGAGTTCTACTTCCTCGACGGCAACGAAGACCTCTACATCGACAACGAGAACGATGCCCAGAACGCGCTGCTGATGCTCGACGGTTTTCCGATCGAATCCGACGGGAATCAGATCAAGGAGTTTCTCAAGGGCGTCAACGTCCAGCTCAAGGGCGCGCGACCCGACCAGCCCTTCACCCTGACGATCACGGAAGACCACCAGAAGATCGCCGGCAAGGTAAAGCTGCTGATCGACCAGATCAACTCGATCCTCGACTTCATCAACAAGCAGAACCAGGTCGACGACAAGAGCGACACGCGCACGACCTTCACCGGCGACACGAGCCTCCAGTCGATCGAGTACCGCCTTCGAAACCTGGTGCACGAGGGCTTTCCGGTGGGCGATCCCGACTCCGACGATTTCAAGTTCACGTTCCTCACCGAGCTCGGGGTCGAGTTCGACAAGGGCGGTCAGCTCACGTTCAAGGAAGACAAGTTCACGAAGGCGCTCGAGGGCGACTTCGAGGCCATCGCCGAGGTGGTCACAGGGCCGTGGGGATTCGCGAACCAGCTGAAGACCGTGATCCAGGGCTACACGCAGTCCGGCACGGGCCTGCTGCAGACGCGCGAGCAGGGGCTCCGACAGAGGATCAAGAAGATCGACGACGACATCACCCAGAAGGAACGCCGCATCGACCAGCGAACCGAAGCCCTCACGGGGCAGTTCGCGCGCCTCCAGGCATCGCTCAGCAGCCTTCAGAGGCAGCAACAGTACCTGCAGGCCACGCTGCCTTCAGGCGGTGGCGGGAATCTCGTGAGCCAACTACTCGGCGGAGGATGAACTGACCCATGAATTCCAATCAAAGAGCGAACCAGTACCGTCAAACCTCGATCCTGACCGCTTCCAAGGGGCAGCTCCTGATCATGCTCTACGAAGCAGCGATCCAGAACGTCAAAAAAGCGTCGCTCTGCATCGATCGGAAGGACACGGCAGGGAAAGGTCGCCACATCGGCAAGGCGCACGACATCGTGAATGAGCTGATCAACACGTTGGACTTCAAGGTCGGCGGCCAGATTGCCCGCGACCTGGAGCGTCTGTACAATTTCATGGTGGAACAGTTGGTGAAGGCCAACACGGAATCCTCCAAGGAAGCTCTGCAAGGCGTTCTCAGTATGCTCGAAAATCTCCACGGGGCCTGGAAGGGCGCGGTGGAGCAGGTCCAGAAGGGCCAGGCGAAATAACCGACACATGGATGTGGTCTCTCTTCTCAAAGTCATCAACGGCAAGAACCGGGCGCTGAAGCGATTTCTCGATGTCTCAACCGCCTTCCTCGGCGCGTCCGAGCGCGGGGACCTCTCCGGCCTCCAGAAGCTCCAGTGCCGTCGCGACGCCATCATCCGCGCCCTCGAGCTTTTTGACCGCCGGATCTCCGCCGGGGTCGCGACCCTCGTCCCCACCGAGCGCACGGAGAGCTTTGCCCGAGACGTCCGCGAAGCGCTCACGCGAAAGGATGCATTGATCCACGACATCCTGGCCGTGGATCTGAAGATCATCTCGCTCATCGATAGCGAGAAGAACGAGATCCTGCGACAGATCGCGATGAGCCGGAAGCAGCGCGATACTTTCTCGAAATTCAAGAGCGCCTGGATGCCTGAGCCGGGCGACGGACTGGACGGGACGCTTTGAAAGAGCTGAGGGAAGCCCTCCATGAAGCGCTGAGGTCCCAGCTCGCCGATCGCGGTTACGAGGCCGAGATGGTTCCGATTCCCTCCCGAGGCAATCGAATGGTCCGGATCCGGACTGTCGAGGAGGCGCTCGAGGAGTTCGATGCCGAGACGGCTGACGGAGGCGTGAGCTACCTGGTGCAGATCCGTCCGCGTCGAGCCGCTCGCCAGGAGCGCGTGGCCCCTGCGCCCCAGAAGCCCGCGCTTGACGGAATCTACCTGCCCACGGGCCAGCTCAACGCCGGATTTTTGCGAAAGAACGCGGAGCTCCTCTTCACCGCGCGGGAGTACGCCCTGGCACGCAATATCCACTCGACCTTGCTGACGGCCGGCGACGGCAGCGCGGCCGCGCACTTCGGGATCGCGAGGTGCCTCGAGCGGGAGGGCAGGGACGCCGACGCCGTCACCCACTTCGAGGCCGCCATCGCGTTCCAGGCAACACTCGACTCTTACCAGCGCCTGGCGGCCGCGCTGATCCGCCTCAAGCGCGATCACCACGCGGCTGAGACCCTGGAACGGGCACTCCGGCTCAAGGAAATTCAGGCTGTCTCTCGGGCCGAGCTCCACCGCGCCTGCGGCAACTGCTGGCTGCGTACGGGCAGGTCCGATCTCGGCGAGACCCACCTCCGGCGGGCGCTCGAGCTCGCGCCCACGGGCGACGCCATTCAGGTCGACCTCGCCTCCACGCTTCTCCAGGCAGGACGATTGCCCGAGGCCCGAAAGCTCTACCAGGGCGCGCTCTCCGCCAACCCTCGGAACGACAGGGCCCTCTCGGGACTGGGTACCTGCTATCTCGAGGAGGGCGACAAGCGCCGCGCGCATGACCACTTCGCCCGTGCGCTGGACATCCAGCTTGGCAACCCGGCCACCCTCTTTCAGCTCGTTCGATGCGCTTACGAGATCCGGAGCTACGCCACGGCGGCCCGGATCCTCGGCGATTACGTTCAGTCGAATCCGGTCAACGCGAACCTGCTCTACCGTCTGGCCGGACTTCAGTACCACCTCGGCAGGTTGGCCGAGGCGAAAGCGACCGCAAGCGACGCGCTCCGGCTCCAGCCGGATCACGCCGCCGCGGCCGAGCTGCTCAGAATGATTGAGCCGCTTGAATCTGTCATGGAGGACGGATGCCGACGGATGCCGAACGCCTCAAGGGAGAAGTGAAGGAAAATCCGGAGTCCGAGGGCCTCGACGTGGAGCGGCTGCTTGCCGCCCTGCTTCGGGCCCTGCTCGACGAACAGAAACCGAGGCAGGCATGAGCCAACCCTCGCAGGCGGCCGAGGCGCGACGCCCTGTCCGCATCCTCGTCATACAGCTGGCTCGCCTGGGCGACACGATCCAGAGTCTCATGGCGCTTCGCGCGGCCAAGCACCTGTACCCGGAGCTCGAGATTCACGTGGTCGCGCGAAAGCGGTTCGCCGCCGCGATCGAACGGATTTCCTGGATCGAGTCCGTGACCTCACTCGACACCGACGCCCTCCTGGGCCCGATCCTGACCCACGAGAAGTCCGAGCGCGTAGGACTATCCGAGCTCGCGCGCTGGCTCGCTCCCCTCGTGGGCAAGACCTGGGACATGGTCTTCAACTGGACGTACTCCGAGGCGAGCAGCTACCTCGCCGCCGTTCTGCCGGCCCGGGTCAAGCTGGGCTACTCCCGTCGGAAGGACTTCAGCCAGTCGGTAACCGACGGTTGGAGCCATTACATTCAGGCGGTGGTCCAGGGCGATGTGTCCCAGAATATCCACCTCACCGACGTCCTCACGACCCAGCTTCTAACGGCGCTGCAGATCCACGCCGGCGATCCGATCGAGGAGAACGACGCCCAGGTGACTTCCAAGTCCTTTTTCGACCTCGCGCCACGCGTGCTCGATTGCCTGCGTGATCCGGCACGGAAAATGATCGGCATCCAGCTCGGCGCGGCACGCGCCTCGAAGACCTGGTCGCCGGAAAACTGGGCCAAGGTCGCGAGCTACGTGCTCAAGCGACATCCGGAGACCTCGCTGGTGCTACTCGGCAGCGAGAGCGAGGAGTCCCTCTCGAACCGTTTCCTGTCCGCGCTGCGGGCCTCCTCGGGAGACCTCGAGGAACGCGTCCACACCTTTGTCGGGAAGAGCGATTTCGATTCCTGGGCCACGATCGTCGGGCGCTGTCAGTGGCTCTTCGCGGGTGATACGGCAGCCATCCATCTCGCAAGCGTGCTGGGCACCCGGGTGCTCAACGTCTCCGTGGGCCCGGTGAAGTGGGCCGAAACGGGTCCCTACGGAAACGGGCATTACATCATCTCCGCCGCCGCGGAATGCGCGGCCTGCGCCTCGGACACCTCGGATCCGGCCTCCCACGCCTGCCACGCGCGGGTCTCGCCCGAGGGAGTGTATACCGCGTGGTCCTATGCCTCCGGGGAGTGGTCGCACCGACGCCAGTTCGCGCTCGACGCCCACTACGCTCAGCAGGGTTTTTCGGGCGACCTCGCGGGCTCGCTGGTCCACCGCTCGCGGATCCGGACGCCCGACGAAGGGGGCGGCGTCACCTACGAGCCTCTCATTCACCGCCCCATTCAGGAGCGAGACTGGATGGCACAGGTCATGGGACACGTCGCGCGAGCCTGGTACTGCGGCTGGGTGCCGGCCATCGGAAGCGAGCTCCGGCGCGATACGGTGAATCCCGCGCTCGTCCGATACCTGCGAAAGCTCGATCAGAGCGCGGAGGTTCTGGCGAAGATCTGCGACGAAGCGAAGTCGACGGCGGCCCGACTCCACCGGAGGAGCTCGTCACTCCCCTCCGACCGCGTCATGCGCGTCGGGGACCGGGACGACCTTCGCGAGATGGGTCACAAGCTGCAGGAACTGGAGAAACTCATGGAGCGCGTGATCTCCGCGGAGCCCTCCCTCGCGGGATTTGCCCACATGAGCAAAGTGCTGATGCACAATCTCCCGGGGGTCCACCTCGCGGACCTCGGACGAGAAACCGCCGAGTCGTATACGCAACTCTCTCAGGGAATCGCTCTCGTGCGCGACTGGGTGAAGCACACGCTGTCGCTCGCGCGACCCGTCGCAATCGAAGGGGCCACTGTCATTCCCATGGTCGAGCCGGGAGCTCGCGTTTAATCGAGCCGAGAGGCTCGCGATTGAAGGAGATGTCGCCATGACCGAAGTCCGTATCAACGGCGAAACGAAACAGATCCCGGTCGGTGCTAACGCCGATTTCGGCGAAGTCATGGACTACGTCGAGACCCACTGCCTGGGTGCCGACCGGCTGATCGGATCGATTTCTCTCGAAGGCCGGGAGATCGGTACGGACCAGAGGGACGAGCTGGCCCGAACGCGGGTCTCGGAGCTCCCTTCGATCGAGATCACGGTCGTGCACCCCAGGCAGATGGCGGTCGAGACAGTCGACCTGATCACCCGCCACGCGGTAAACCTCTCGGAGCTCAGCCGCACGATCGCCGGCGAGTATCTGTCGGATCGCGTTCACCCCCGCCTCGGGGAGCTGGTCGAAGGGGTTCAGACACTGGTCGACGGAGTCACCTGGGTCAAGATGCTGCTCAAGGCCCACTCCATCTCCGCGGTCCAGGTCCTGGAGGCTGACCTCCTGTCGATCCTGAAGGACCTGCTCGAGGCCCACGAGTCCAAGGACCCCCAGCAGCGGCAGTACGCACGAGAGCTTCTCGGAGAGCACCTCCCCAAGAATCTGAGCGATTGGTGCACCGATGGCCTCCCCAGGATCGCTCTATTTCAGAGTAAATAGTTGTAATTACTACACAAAAAAACAAATGGACTCCTTCCGGGCGCCGGTCTAAACACACCGCGTCATATCGGATTGTTTCTTAACCGTGCGAAAGAGCCAGTCGACTCATTTGCGTACGCGGGATCCGAACTAACGGAGGACTGAAATCATGAATCGGTTGATCGTTCTGGCGGCCATGTCCGCCCTCACAATGGCCGCCACAGGTTGTGGCAGGGAATGCAAGCGCGCCCGCACCCAGATCATCGAACCCACGCAGCGTACCGCCGCGTATCTCGTCACGCAGCCGACCGGCCAAGCCCTGGCCGCCGAAGGATGCGCGAACATCCTCGAGGATCTTTCGAACGTCCCCGCCGGAGCGGATCGCATCCGCCGGCTGGCTCAGGACCGCTACACGAGCAGCCGCGCGTACTGCGCCCGAACGGCGACGAGCTCTCGCCTCCGCTGCACCCGTGGCCACTCGACCACGACCTGCAGTCCGGGCGTTGGTCCTCGCCCCCACTCTCCTCCTCCTCACCATCCGGGCCGTCCCCCTTACCGCCCGCCGCACCACGTGCCGCCCGTCTGCCACACGCACTACGTGCCGGGCCAGTGTTACAACGAGAACTACTCGTTCTGCGCGCAGTGGGCCTACGACACGAACGTCGATCCTGCGTTCGCCGTGGCGATGGAGCTCGCCGGCGACCTGGACCGCATGTACGAGAACACCCAGCAGATGTGCACGAAGGCCACGGGCGGCGACTACGCCGGCGCCGAAGCCTCGGCGCGCGAGCTGCTGGCTCTCATTCAGACCGAAGTCCGTCCGGAAGGCGACCGGGTTTACGCCCGGGCCTGCCGCTAAGGCGGTCGGCTGAGCTCAATCAGAAAGGGCGGGGCCCTGCGGCCCCGCCCTTTCTATTTTCCGTCGAAGTCAGGATTCAGCGTATCGAGCCGCTCGGAGATCTGTCTCTCAAGCCCAACCTGTTTCGGGCGGTAAAAGCGCTTTCCGAGAAGCTCGGCCGGTAGATGCGTCTGGCGCGCACGCTGCCCGGCATCATCGTGGGCGTACTGGTAACCCTGGCCGTAACCTTCCTTCTTCATGAGGCTCGTGACGGCATTCCGCAGATGCATCGGTACGGGAAGCGCGCCCGACTTCCTGACCTCGTCGACCGCTTCGCCGATACCCGCGTAGGCCGCGTTGCTCTTGGGCGCGCAAGCCAAGTAGGTCACCGCCTGGGCGAGAGGGATGCGCCCCTCCGGCATTCCCAGAAAGTCGACCGCCTGCTGGGCCGAAATCGCGAGCTGGAGAGCCCGCGGGTCGGCGTTTCCGACGTCCTCGCTCGCCAGAATCACCAGCCGACGCGCGATGAAGAGCGGGGCTTCGCCGCCCTCGAGCATCCTCGCCAGATAATAGAGGCCCGCATGGGGATCGCTGTCCCGGATGCTCTTGATGAACGCCGAGATCACGCTGTAGTGCTCTTCGCCGGACTTGTCGTAGGGAATGGGTTGACGCTCGAGCGCCGACTCCAGCGCCGCCTGGACCTCCTCGACACCCAGAGGAGCGTCCCCTTGCGAGCCGAAGAGAGCGACCGTCTCGAGGGCCGTCAGCGCGCGTCGGGCGTCGCCCTCGCAGGTCTCCGAGAGCCAGCGGATCGCCTCGGCCTGAAGCCTCAGAAATCCTCCGAGCCCCCTTTCGGGATCCGCCAGCGCCCGCTCAAGCAGCCGCGCGATCGCCAAAGGCTCCAAGCGCTCAAGACGAATGACCCTCGTTCTCGACAGAAGAGCCGTGTTCAGCTCGAAAGAGGGGTTTTCGGTCGTCGCTCCGACGAGAGTGACCGTGCCATTCTCGACGTGAGGCAGTAGAGCGTCCTGCTGCGAACGATTGAAACGATGGATCTCGTCGACGAAGAGCACCGACTTGCGGCGAGAGAGCGCCCAGGCCTGCCGGGCCCGCTCGACCGACTCCTTGATATCCTTCACCCCGGCCAGAACCGCGCTGAGGGACTCGAATCGCGACTGGGTCCGCTCGGCGATGATGCGACCCAGGGTCGTCTTCCCGCAGCCCGGGGGACCCCAAAGAACGAGCGAAGGAACGCGGTCGGCTTCAACCCATCGTCGCAATGGCTTTTCCGGCCCGAGAACCTTCTCCTGTCCCACGAACTCCTCGAGGGTCCTTGGCCGCATCCGGTGCGCAAGCGGCCCGCGACCCGGCTCGTTAGGATGAGAGCCTTGCAGCCCTACTTCGGCCGAGATGGGCGCGGTGCCGAGGTGCCCTCCGAAAAGGTCTCCTAACTCATTTGATTGCAAGGGCGATGACAAGGGTACGTCCTTTGCTTAGACTGGGGGCGCAATGGCTGACCCCGCGGTTCGTCTCTCCTTCAAGCGCGTCGGACTCATCGTCAAGCACAATCACGCCGAGGCCACTGAAATGGCCGTCGAGGTGGGCCAATTCCTGATTGCGCAGAAGGCCGCGCTCGTCTTCGCGACGGAGAGCGCACGCCTCGCGGCAAAGCTGAAGCGTCATTCCGGGGCAACGGCCGCGACCCGCGGAGCGGTCAAGGTCGTCGAAAAGGCCGACATGCCCTCGCACTGTGACCTGGTCATCGTCTTCGGGGGTGACGGCACATTTCTCAGCATCGCGCGGCACATGAGGACCCGGAGCGTCCCGGTGATGGGCGTCAACATGGGACAGCTGGGCTTTCTGACGGAGATCAAGAAGTCGGAGGCGTTTGATCTGATCCGGGAGTTCATGAGCGGCACCCAAGCCCCCATCAGCGAACGGGTGCTCCTCGAGGTCACGGTGAGAAGACGGGGCCGGATTTTCTTTCAAGGTCCGGTCGTCAACGACGCGGTCATCTCGAAGGGAGCGATCGCCCGAATCATCGGCCTGCAGGTCGACATCAACGGCAGGCCCGCGAGCACGGTACGCGCCGACGGGCTGATCCTCAGCACTCCGACCGGCTCGACCGCCTACGCGCTCGCGGCCGGCGGTCCGATCCTGGAGCCCAGCGTTCCCGCGCTGATCCTCGCGCCGATCTGCCCCCACAGCCTCACGCATCGCCCCCTCGTGGTGCCGGACCGTTCGGAAATCACCATCCACGTGAAGGATCGGCCTGGCCACCTGATGCTCACGCTCGACGGTCAGGACGCCGTCGACCTCAAGGAAGACGACGAGGTCTGCGTCCGGAAATTCAAGAAGCACAATCTCAAGATCGTATCCACCCCCGGACGCGACTATTACGCGCTCCTGCGCGAGAAGCTCAGGTTCGGGACCAAGAACTGACCCTCAGGGAGACCCAGGCATGCTCGAAACCCTCCGAATCCGAAACATCGCCATCATCGACTCGGCCGAAATTCCTTTCAGGAAGGGACTGAATATCCTCTCCGGCGAAACGGGCGCCGGAAAGTCGATCGTGATCGAGGCCATCTCGTTGCTCCTGGGAGGCCGGGGAAGCGCCGATCTGATCCGCTCGGGCTGCGAGGAGGCGGTGGTCGAGGGCGCGTTCGAGGTCTCCGAGCATCCCTGGATGAGGCAGAGGCTCGAGAAGCTCGGTTTCGACCCGTCGAACGACCCGCTGCTTCTCAAGAGGGTCGTTTCGCGAAACGGAAGAAGCCGAGTGCACGTGAACGGAGAGCTCGCGACCGTCGCGATGCTGCAGCAGCTCGGCGACGGCCTGGTCGACCTTTGCGGGCAGCATGAGCATCAGTCGCTCGTCAGACCCTCCGTCCAGCTCGACCTGCTCGACCGGTACGGTGGCCTCGTCGGCCTCGCGCAGGACGTAGGCATCGCGTTCGACCGCTTTCGAGCCAGCTCAGACGAGCTCAGCCGGCTGCGAGGGGACGAAACCGGTCGCAGCGCGCGGGCCGATTTCCTGCGCTTCCAGATCGACGAGATTTCACAGGCCGCGCTTCAGACCGGGGAGGACGTGAAGCTCCAGGAAGAGAAGCGCCTCCTCCAGTCCGCCGAAAGCCGGGTCCAGCTCGCCCAGGCGTCTCGCTCTGCGGTCGACTCCGGCGAGGAAGGGGCGATCGTGGCCCTTCGAGCGGCGATCGCGAAGGCGCGAGCCCTGCAGGCGCTCGATCCCTCGGTCGAGACGACTCGGGAGCCTCTCGAGCGCGCGCTAGCCGAGTGCGAGGACGCCTGCTCGCGGCTGGACCGCTACGTGAGCGCGGTCGATCTGAACCCCGAGCGCCTTTCGGCGGTCCAAGATCGGCTCTCGCTGATCGCCGCGCTTCGGAAGAAGTACGGCGCCTCTGTCGAAGAGATGCTGTCGACCCTCTCCCGGCTTGAAAACGAGCTCGGCGGCCTCACCGGTGCGGAGAGCCGGATGGGTGAGCTCGCTGTGAATCTGGAGCATGCCCGCGAAACGTTGGCGGCGCTCGCGGCAGACCTGGGGAAACGGCGCGAGAAATTCGCGGAAACGTTCGGAACCTCGGTCACCGCCGAGCTCGCCGACCTCCGGATGGGCGAGGCGCGCCTCGACTTCGAAGTCTCGCACCGGAGCGGCCCCGACAGCTGGTCCCGGACGGGAGCGGACGACGTCCAGCTCGTCGTCCGTACGAACGCCGGCGAGCCGTCCCGTCCCCTCGGAAAGATCGCCTCGGGCGGGGAGCTCTCCCGCCTGATGCTCGCCATCCGCCGGGTCATCGCGGATCGGGGTGGAATCGGCGTCTACCTCTTCGACGAGATCGACGCCGGCATCGGAGGGCAGACGGCCTTCGAGGTCGGACGAAAGCTCAAGTCCGTAGCCCAGTACAACCAGGTCATCTGCATCACGCACCTGCCCCAGGTCGCCTCCTTCGCGGATCACCACCTCACTGTCCGCAAGCGAGTGCAGGGCAGCAGAACCCTGACCGAGGTCGGCGAGCTGTCGCCCAAGGATCGCCGCGACGAGATCGCGCGGATGCTCGCGGGCCCCAAGCTCACTCAGCGTTCGCTCGAGAGCGCGGCCGAGCTGATCCGGATGTCGCGCTAGCGTGGTGAAGGCTGACGCCGCTTCCCTAAGGAAGCGGTATCCGCCGAATCTCGGTGTCGCCCGGCTCCCAGAGAAGCATCGATCCATGCGCTCGCGGATATCCCACGTTCACGTATTGCCCGATCCGGCCCTCGACCTGGAACTTCATCTCGTCCAGGTCGTGGCAATGCCCGAGCACCACGAAATCAAATCCCTCCGCGATGCGAGCCGCGGCGAAGCTGCGGAATACCTTCCTGAGGCGCTCGCGCCGCTCAATGGGCATCTCCGCGGGAAGGAGCGGCTTGCGCCCCCGGCTCGCGTCGCTGCTCGTGCGGCCGATCCAGTCGATCACGGATCCCGGCATCACCCGGACGAATGCCTTCATCAAACCACTTCGAAAGAAGCCTCGGAGCGCGCGATACCCGTAGTCGGAGGTGTCGGCCAGATCTCCGTGCGCCACGTAAAAGCGTCTCTCTCCCAGATCGAGGCGGATCTCCTGGCCGTGGACCTGGACGCCCGGAATCCGGCCGAAAGCATTATGAATGAGAAAATCGTGGTTCCCTTCGATGTAGTGAATGTCGGCCCCGCGTCCTCCGCACTCCGCCAAGGCCTCGAGGAACGCGCGGTACCGGTCGCGAAAAATCCCCTTCCCTCCCACGAAAAGGTCGAAGAGGTCGCCCCCCAGGACGACGGTATCGCCCGGTCCGACCTTCTCCCTCAGCAGCGCGAGCAGGGAGCGGTAAATCGGATCTTCAGGACCGGTAACGTGGAGGTCGGAGATAAAGTAGATTCGGGACACCGATGCAGGATTATGCTGGCTCAGAACTTCTGATCAAGGATTTTTCCGCGTCCGCGCGTATCGTCCGCCGCCGCCTCGCGAAGCTTGAGAAACTCCTCGCCTGAGTACTGCCGCAGCACTCGGCCTCCAGCGTCCTTCAGCACGACCCGGAGTCCCGGGCCCTTTCCTACCGCTGTCGCAGTGATTCCGTTGGCTTGGGCGATCGCCTCGTGCCCGAATTTCTCGACAGCCTGGCTGACTTGGCCGTCCTTCACGGAGGCGGCTGCGAGCGCCTTCTCAAACTCGGACTCCGACTCCGACTCCTTCGATTCACGTTCGTCCCTCTTGCGGCCACCGCCGTGGCCGCCCCCTCCCCCGGAGTCTCCGTCGCCCTCCTTGCGGGCTTGGACCTCCTGGAGAACCTGGATTGCCTGGGATACAGACGCGATCTTCACGATCTACGGATCGGCGCCATCAGGCCGCAGTTTGAGGGTTGTCGCGATTCGAGATGGAATGGGGCGCTTCTCCAGAGAAGAAGAGGCCTAATTTGTCCGAAAATTGGACAGGAGGCAGACACTCGTCAAGGGATTGGCGGAGGCAGATAGTTACGCAGCTACGAGCGCCGGCCCGGATTTCGGCTCTGACGTGGGTGTCACAGCCGGCTCGCCGAAGATCAATATGGAGTGATGGAAGCCGAACGCGTCGTCCGCCTCCGCCTCCGACCCCCGGCCTAGAATGGCCAGGGCCTCCGCCGCGGGCGCGTTCTGGCCTCCCCGCACGAAACGGCGAGGCATGATGAGTGACGTACGGGTCTCCTGGCCCACGAACTGGGCCTCAAGCTCAAGCAGCCGGCCGCTCTCCACGAGCGCGCTAGCGCTTCCGACGTCTTCCCAGGCCGGCTCCCGAATGGACCCGAAAGACTCCCAGATCGGCCGAAGGCTTCCCTCGGTGACGGAGGCACGAAAGCAGAAGTCATCCGGGCGGCCACGCAGGCAGCCGATCTCGCCGAATTGAGTCGCGAGGCTTCGGGAGAGGTGCACGATCTCCGCGTAGGCGACCGCGGCCCTCCTCCAGGGCGACCCGCCGCGGTCGTTCGGAAAGAGCGCGACCAGCCCATCCCCCTTCTTCCGCACCACAACACCCCGGTTTCTCGCCACCACGTGATAGACGTGGGAGGTCCAGATGAAGACCAGATTTCCGCTCTCACCCACTTCTTCTTTAGGAACAGCAAGAACTTCGCTTGCCTTGAGTTCGAACGCCATCACGACTCCGGCTGCGCTCTCAGGCAGGACCGGTTTCTTGTGGTACTCGGAAACCGGAGTCCGGATCGCCGAGACCGACTGCTTGCGGTACTCGTGAAAGATCACGAGACCGAGATAGAGCACCAGGCCGAGGTGCACGAAGTTCCTGGAAAACACCTGATAGTGATCGGTGCTCCGCGCCCCCACCCTGTCCGCCGTGATGGCGTAGAGCGCGGTCAAACCCAGGAGCCCTGCCGCAAAGAGCGCCAGCTGCAGAAACCGGTGGGGGACCCACCTGCCTTCGGCCTTGAGCCTCCAGAGGTTGAACGCCTGCAGGCCGCAGACCGTGGCGCCGATCAGGAATCCCAGGGGCAGAATCGTCTGGCCTATCCACCGCTCGAGGTCAGATAGCTCATTCGCGGATCGAAAAAACGGGAAAATCACCAGGGGCAGCAAGGCGGCCGCCGGCACGCCCCAGGAGAAGATCACTCCCCGACTGCGCGCAAGGGCGAAGCCCAGGAACATCCCGTGGGCGCCCAGCTGCGTCTTGAGATAGGCGCTCACGAAGTAGAGATGGTCCATCGGCAGAGAGAGGAAAAAAGTGTCGATCGAGCGGGCCTGGATCGCGCCCCCGATCAGCGCGAAGACGGAGAGGTAAAAGTACTCTGGCTTCGACCGCGCGAAGGCCCAGGCCATGAAAAAGAAAATCGCGACCACGAGGTTCATCACCATGATGGCGATCGGCCGGGTCTTGGCCCAGAACATCGTGAAATTCCTGAGCGACTCGATATTCTTCGAGCTGAAGAATCCCGTCGACACGTGCGCATTGAGCATGTCGACGTATGGATGACCCGAGTCGTTGGTGATCTCGATCGCGATACGCATCGGCTTGCCTTGACGCGCCAGCCTGGGAGCCAGCGAGGGCGGGAGCGTCAGGACCATGGGCTCACTGTCCCTCCGGACGCCCTCGAGTACGAACTCTCCATCCACCCACACCCGATGCTTCGCTCGAATCCACCCCAGAACGAGGAACGGCGCCCTTTTCTCGATGGCCTGCGCGACACTTTCAGCGGGTACCTCGTACCCGAGCCAGAAAACCTGCCCGGCCGTCTCGCGAATGCGACTGAGGTGCGCGGGATCCGATCGCCTCGTCGAGCTCTCCCAGAGCGCGCTTCTCGTAACGGAGGCGGGGCAGCCGGCCCCTGCAACGCTTCCCGGGCACTCGACGGCTTCGGCTCCGAAGAGCGTTTTCCAGCCGGAGTTATCGAAGGGAACTTCCGGGCTGACTTCTCGCCACGCCCTTACGTTGCTCGTGAAGGGCGGAAGGAAAACCCAGCCCAGAACCGCGAGCATAGTGAGAAAGAGAAAGACTTTTCCCACGCGGGCGGTTGGGGCATCGAGCTCCCGCGCGTCGGCCGGAGTTCGATAGAGAGCGCTCGACAGTCTTTCCAGGAACCTCATAGGTAATCTCACAGCGCCGCATGCACTGGGAAAAACCCCCCGGGAGCTCGGCACTCCCGGGGGGTGGGCGTAAGGAACCGATAGACCCTATTGTCTATACGGTTCGGGCGCACCTTAGAGCAGCTTCAGGGCCTGCATCGGAGCGGTATTGGCCTGCGCCAGGACCGAGACGCCGGCTGACTGAAGGATCTGACCCCGCACGAGCTCGGAGGTCTCCGAAGCCACGTCCGCGTCCGTGATCCGGGACCTGGCATGGGCGAGGTTCTCCTTCGCGAGGCCGAGGTTGTTCACGGTCCCGTGGAGTTTGTTCTGAGCCGCTCCCAGCCTGGCTCTCGACTCGAAGACCTTGCCCAGAGCCTCGTCCACCGTGTCGAGCGCTTCCCGGGCGGAATCGATGCTCAGGTAGTCCAGACCGGCGATACCCAGACGATCCGACCGGGTGTTGTAGTCGTCCGGCTTGAACACGATCCGGTCCGCGTTGTCGTTCTCCTTGAAGATACCGACCTGGAACTGGAGCTCGTCCTTGTCCGACTCGCCGTTCAGGAGATTGATTCCGTTGAAGTTGGTCACATTCGCGATGCGGTCGACCTCGCCGATGAGCGACTGGATCTCCTGATCGATGAAGCCCCGCTCACGATCCCCCACGGTGTCGGAGGACGCCTGGACGGCCAGCTCGCGCATGCGGATGAGGATGTTGCCCACTTCCGAGAGCCCGCCCTCCGCCACCTGCACGAACGAGATGCCGTCGTTCGCGTTCCGCTCCGCCTGGGTCATCGAACGGATTTGCGCGCGCAGGTTCTCGCTGATCGAGAGTCCCGCGGCGTCGTCGCCCGCCTCGGTGATCCGGTTGCCGGAAGCCAACCTTTGATACGTTTTGGCCTGCTGTTCACTGGTGTGAGTCAATGCCCGGTTCGCGGTCATTGCAGCCATGTTTGTAGCTATTCTCAAGCTCATGGTCGAACGTCCTCCCGTTAGTTCCAGACTCGCCGGGATGACGCGGTACGTCACTCCTGGGCCGAACGAGCCCGGTTTCTGCCGCCCCAGATCGCATCGCGGACTTACGACCGCGGTGCTCGCAGGAGCGAGCCGAGTTTTGGTTGATACGTCTGTGTGGGAGAGATTCGCGTCACGGCGCGCCGGTCCCTACAATTCCGGCGCTTCGTGAGAAGTGGATCCTGAATAGGAATCCGCCTCATGCAACAGCAAGGTACAGGTGGCAGACGTTGCCAGCCTTCGGGGAGCTGGTGTCTTCTCCCTTCGTGCTGACACCCATCCTATCGGCGCACCCTGTCAATACTTGAGTCAGTGACTCAACTTTAACAATCCGCCGAAAGAGGATCTGCCAGGCCGTACCGCCGGCCAAGGCTTTCAGAATCAGAATTTCGCGCGCGCTCCGAGCGGAATCGCGCACCGTGGACGACTCGCGGTCGACACCACTTCAAACTTTCCCCAGGGGCGGGGAGTCGGACCCCGCCCCTGGGGTGGTGTTTGAAATACGTCTAGATCAACTCAGCAGCTTCAATGCCAGCAAGTTGTTCTGGTTTGCTTGACTGAGGACCGCGACACCGGCTGTCGAAAGAATGTTCGTCTTCGTCAGCTCGGCTGTTTCGGAGGCCATATCCACGTCGTAGATACGGCTTCGAGCACTCGACAGGTTCTCATCGTAAACCTGCATGTTGCTGATGCTCGACTGCAGACGGTTCTGCAGCGCTCCGAGCTCCGCTCGGTTCTCAATGACAGTTCGACGCGCGCCGTCGATCACCTCGAGGTTGTTCTGCGCGCTCGCCTTGTCGATGACGGAGATGTTCTCGACGCCCAGTCGCCCGGTCGTCACGTTCGTCTTCGCCACGTCGAAGTAGAAGCGGTCTCGAGTCGGGTCGTTATTGAGGCCGACCTGGAACTCAAGCGCGTCGCCTTCGCCCTGGAGCAGAAGGCGGCCGTTGTATTCGGTCGCGGCCGCGATCCTGTCGATCTCCTGACGAAGCTGCTGCACTTCCTTGTCGATGAAGCCGCGCTCGACATCGCCGATCGTGTCGCTGGCGGCCTGAATCGACAGCTCCCGGAAGCGAACCAGAATGTTCGAGACCTCCGTCATACCGCCCTCAGCCGTCTGGATCATCGAGATGCCATCGCTGGCGTTCCGAATATCCTGCCGGACGGAGCGGATCTGCGCCCTCATCGTCTCTGAAATCGCGAGACCCGCGGCGTCATCCGCCGCGCGGCTAATTCGCGATCCAGAGGCCAGTTTCTCGAGCGAGGACTTCTGCATCTGGTTATTGATGCCGAGGTTCCTCTGCGCTGCGAGAGACTGGACGTTGGTATTCACCCTCAGTCCCATACACACCTCCACCATTCCGGCCGCGCCCGAACGGGCGAAGCCGGCGGACTCGCTCCCCGAGCGCGCGGACAAACACCTGGTCCGCGTCCCTGAAAGGACTCCAATCTGCTATTCAGTTGGCAGGAATTTGCTGTACCCCTGCCCGAAAACCCCCAACCCCGGCCCATTCCGGAGTCAAGGGATCATCGATACAGACTGTTTCGGTCGGATAATCCTGAACTTTAGACTTTTTTAGTCAGGTACTTTTCGAGCCTCTCGGCGCCCTGATAGGGGTCCGCGACGCGATCGACGACATTCTGCAAAATCTCAGTCCCTGCCTGCTCTTGAAATACTGCGTCAACACCCCAGCACAGGCGCTCGACGAGAATATCCGTGAGCTCGTCCTTCACAAAACTTCGCGCTTTCTCAAGGCGCCTGCCTGAGCTCGAGAGCCATTCCTGGTGCGAATCGATCGCCGCCACAAGCTCGAGCACGCCGCTCTCGGCCAGGTCGCGGATGGCCTCCGTCTTCACCACCGGCATCCGCCAGCCACCCGGCTCGGACATGCCAACCACCGTCACGAGCTCGCGGACAAGCTTGTCCGCCTCGGGGCGATCGCTCTTGTTGACGGCGAAGACGTCGGCGATTTCCATGAGCCCCGCCTTCATCACCTGAATCGAGTCGCCGCTCTCCGGGACCAGCACCACGACCACCGTCTGAGCCAGCTTGAGAATGTCGAGCTCGGTCTGGCCGACTCCCGCAGTCTCGACGAGAATGACGTCGAAACCCGCCGAGTCCAGCACGAGCACGACCTCCTTCGTCGCATGCGAAAGGCCGCCATGCTTTCCGCGCGTTCCGAGCGAGCGGATGTAGACCCCGGGGTCGCCCGAATGCTGCTGCATGCGGATGCGATCTCCGAGAATCGCCCCCCCCGAAAAAGGACTGGTCGGGTCGACCGCGACAATGCCCACGCACTTCCGTCGCGACCTGAGATTGGCCGCCAAGCCATCGACGAGCGTCGACTTCCCGGCGCCGGGGGGGCCGGTCACGCCCCAGACCTGGGCCCTGCCGGTGAGCGGGTAGAGCCGGCTCATGATGGCGGCGACGTCGGATTCCCGGTTCTCTACCTTGGAAATGACTCGCGCCAGGGCGAGTCGTTCGCCCGCGAGCATTCGTTCGATCCAGGACTGTGTATCCTTCTTGCCCGGCAAGCCCAGCCAGCTTATCGCTTTTTGCCCATCGATCCAAGGCCGTGGACCGCCGATGAGCAGTTCATGGTAGCCGCCGAGGGCGTACCTCCTAATCTGGTGGCCGGGCTCGCGATTCTCATGGCCATTCCGGTGGTCGCGATGGCCCTCTGGGCGGACTACTACGGGCGCCACCTCGACGAAGTACATCGCAGCCCGCGCCTCAACCGACTTCTGGAGGTGCGCCGGATCCGCGTCTCCTCCACGCTCTTCATGATCGCCGAGCTCGTCATCTACCTCGTGGGTTACCCGGTCCGTGCGGCGAACCGCCTCGCGTTCCTCGCAGCTCTTCTCGTCGCGATCGTGGCGATCGCGCAGATCCAGTTCGGGCTCGAGCGCCGGATGCGCGACCTCGCGGGGAGTAGCCTCGAGTATCTCTACTCTTCGCTCCTGTCGCTCGCCTCCCTGGCGGTATCCGTCGGTATCTACCTGCTCGCCGTTTTCGGCGCGCAAGCCTGGGCGCTCTGGGTAGCCCGCGCCTTCGACCTCGGCACGAACGCGACCGGCTTCTGCGCGGCCCTGGGCGCGCTGGTCGGAGTCGGACTCGGAGTCACGCTGGTTTTCGCCCTCTCTCCCCTGCTCGTGCGGCTCGCGTTCCGGGGCGCTCCGGTCTCCGATCCGGAGAAGGTGCAGCGCGCGAACGCCTGTCTCGTTCGCGCGGGAATCTCCCACGCGCGGGTCTGGATCCTGCCGCTCGACCGGTTGGGCTACCACAACGCCCTGGTGACGGGCCTGCTCTCGGCTCGGGGCTTTCTCAGACCGGCGATGTTTCTCTCGCAATCGCTCTTTGACGCCCTCGACCCAAAGGAGTTCGACGCCGTCCTGCTTCACGAGGCGAGTCACCTTCGCCTCGGTCACCTCATGCGAAGAGGCGCCCGAGCGCTCGTGATCGCGGCACTGATCTTCGTGACCGGAATCGCCTTCTTCGTGGTCACCCAGAGCGAGGTCGCCCGGATCGTCTTCCCCATCTGCGCCATCATCCTCCCGATCCTCGGGATCCGACGCCAGGTCCGCGAACACGAGCTCGAGGCGGATGAGTACGCCGTGGCCGAGCTCGGGGCCTCCCTGGAAGGCCTTGCAGGCGCGCTCCGCAAGATCGACGGCCTCAACGATCAGCTATCCGGAGAGAAGAACCCGCAGAGCTACCTCTGCCCCACCGCAGGCCATCCGGCGACGGAAGCGCGGATCGCGATCCTGCGCTCGAGGCTCGAGCGCCGGATGGCGGCCGCCGCGTCTTCCGCGCCTGCAGCAGCGCCGGTCGCGCCGTCCGATGAAGACTCCACAAAAAAGGCAGCCTGACCTGTCCTGAGCAGGTGCGAGCTACTGCGAGACACTGACGTTGTCGCCCGAGAACACCGCCTCAACTTTCCCGTCGGAAGGGACCGACGGACCGGCGCTCGCCGCGGGCGCGGTCGGCGGCGGTGGCTCTGCGGCGGGAAAGGTCCCGACCGGGTGCTGGGGGGCTGTGGACTCGGTCGCCGGCGCCCGCGCCGCTGGATCGGGATAGGTGGCCACCGGAGTCGGGCTCGGGGCGACCGAAGGAAGGGGCGGGGCCGGCTTCACGAGCCCGTACTTCTCGAGCACGCCGTTGGCGGTCTCGCCCCGGCCACGTTCCAGCCCGAAAGGGTTCGCCGCGGCGGTCAGCTCCGAAGTGGCGCGCGCGCCCAGCTCCACTCGCCGGTAGAACACGAACTCGCTCGCCCGGCGGTAGCGGGAGACAGCCCATCTCAGGTATCGCGAGTCGTTGTACTCGAGGAGGAAGGCTCGCGCGATCGGCGCCACGAAAAGGTAGGTCTCAAGAACCGTTTTCTGGCGCGCGTCCAGGTAGGACGTCTCGTCGATCGCCCGCTCCATGTTGGCGAGCTGGGCGTAAAAGCACCAGTGGTACTTGACCGGCTCCGCGCGCACCAGCTCCCGAGCGCCCTGCGCATGCTCTGCCCGGCTGACCGTGAGACTTCGAAGCTTCTTGAATTCCGCGTCACAGGTCCTGAGCTCCCCGGGCGCCGGGGCTTCAGGCTCCGTGAAGATCGCGAGCAAATCGCCGACGTCGAGGCCTTCTGGATGGGGCACCCGAACGTATCCGGGCGGCACAGGAGGAACGGGTGAGAGCGGCTCGACTTTTACAGACGAGCAGCCACCGCCTGGGCCCCAGAGGATCGCGGCGCAGATCAGCGCGACTCCCGAACGATTGCACGCAAGCCTGACGGCTGGACGAATCCCCACGCTTTCCTCTCGGTAAAGATCGCCCAGCGCCTGAGGTTTGACAGGGAATCCCACCGGGTCAGACGAGACACGCCCCGCCATAAAGAAGCCCTGCGGCGCTCCGAAAAGCCAAGAGAGGAAGGAGCCTCAGGTGCGTCGACACTATGTCACCGTCGGAGTTGTCGTGCTGGCAGCATCGGCGCTGAACGTGAGCGCCGCTCGGGCCGAGCCTCCACAAGCTCCCGCCGAAAGCGCGGTGACTTACGGGAGCGGAACGAACGAGAGGAATTTCTACCAGGTGCTGGAAGACTTGCTGGGAGACTTTGAATACGACCTCAAGAACGGCCAGGTGCAGGGTCTGAAGGACCTCGCGATCCGGAACATCGCCACCAGCGAGAACATTCCTCCGTCTTTCAAGAATCACCTGGAGCTTGTCGTCACCGAGCGGATCCTCAAGAACACAAAGACCCGAGTGATCCAGTGCCTTCCCTGCAAGGCGAAGAGGACGACGGTCAACGGCGATGAGGTCATCATCACGTCGGCCGAGACCAACCCCGCCGAGCTCTCCCGAATCGCGAAGCTCGCCGGAATCGCCGACTTCATGGACATCGCCTTCGCCTACCAGCCCAACGGGATGGTGATGTCGATGACCATCGTCGAACCCGATGGCGGGGGAATCATCTGGTCGAGAAGCTACAACTCAGAGACTTCGCGCGCCTCGGCCTTCCGCAGAGGAGTCGACTACAGCCAGACCGACGAGGCCCGTCGCGCGACCGAGTACTACCCGACCGTCGCCCATCGCCTCGCGATTTATTACCTGTTCGAGAGGAATACGAGCGGCACCACCGGTTGCCTGGGAATCGGCTACCGCCTGGTCGAGCGCTACGACAACCGCAAGAAGGAAGTGGGATTCGAGGTAGACTACCTCAAGGACTCGTCCACGCTCGTGAACAGCTCAGCGTCGACCATCGGAAACCTCTACAGCGGCTTCAATTTGACGCTGCTGTTCTTTCACTCCTGGAACCTCATCGGCGACGAAGAGAACTTCAACCGAGTCCGCGGAAACATCTTCGCGGCGATCGGAGGCACCTACGCCTCCGGCTTTCTCGGAGGCCTGATCCGCAGCGGCTACGAGTGGAGACTCGCGCGCCACTGGGCGGTCAGCGGCGTTCTTGGCTTCCGGCCCAAGGCGACCGCGTTCATCGGGGCGTCTTCAACCGAAGCGTCCGTATCTGGGCCAGAGTTCGGAGTGGGGATCAACTATCTCTTTTAAACATATGGAATGGCGCCAAGATCACAGGTGGCAGTCGATCGCGGGAATCCTGGGGATGATCCTCGTCTCCGCTCCCGGCTGCGCGACCGTGAAGGGCGTCTTCGGACTCGATCACCCGCCCGTGGCTCCGCCTCCCATTTCCAACCCTTTCGGGCATTATTCTCCGAGCCGCGCCGGCGGGCAGGACACCATCGTCCTGCGCACCAAGAAGGGCGACCGGGCCGTCGAGGTCGAGCTCCCCGGCCAGAACGGCGCGATGACTGACTTCGTCCTCCCGCTCTCGCCCGCCTTTCGCGACCCATCCCGGGACCCCGCCTCCGCTGTCGGAGAGATCGACGAGCGGTACCGCGGAAAGCGCCCGGGGATGACCGATCGGGAGATCACGCGCACGATTCCCCATAATCTTCCCGAGGATGAGGGAAATCGCCGCGAAGTCGAGACTGCTCTCGGACTTGTTCCATCCGAGGACGACCGGCCCGAGAACGAAGCGAGCTACCTCGGAGAGCTCGATCACGTGAAGCAGCTCTACCGCGCCGCTCGCTACGAGGCCGCCCTCATGGAAATGGACGAGCTGATCCGCGCCTACCCCACGGATCCGAAGCTCCACCAGATGCGGGGAACGCTCCTCGACCGACTCGGCCGGACCGATCTCGCCCTGAAGTCCTGGAACCAGGCTCTGCGCTTCGAACCTGCGAACATCTCCCTGAGACGGTTCGTGGAGCGCAAACAGGCCCAAAGGTCGATCGCTTCTCAACCCGGGTCGGGAGGGGCTCCCTGATGCTGCTCCTCCTGATAGCGCTCCTGACGCCTCTGGCGAACGCCGCCACTCACGCGACCGCCGTGCAGCACGCGCAGCGGACCGCCGAACAGCAGATCCGCAATCTCGTGGAGCCGGTGCTCGAGAAGTACTGCCATGACGAGTGCCGCCTCATGGGTATCACCGCCACCATCGACGTGGCGACGCCCGAGGAGGTTGCCCCGGGCTTCGACGACATCGACCCGAGCGGGGCTTCCAGGCTCGCGCCGTCGTCGGCTCGAATCCGCCTCCTCATCGACGAGAAGGTCGGTCCCGTCTCCCGCGGAAAAATCCTGGATCTGGTCCAGCAGTACCTCGAGACACTCGAGTACGGGGTGAAGATCGACCTCCAGGCGACGCGCTTTCCGCAGCCCGTCGGTTCCGCCGGGAAGATCGCGGAGATGCGCGAGAGGATCAGCAAACAGTTCCGGAGCACGCTCGAGGATCTCTTTCGTCAGTTCTGCCCGGAGCAGTGCCTCCTCGCCGACTACGAGCTCCAGACCGAGCTCGTCAACGCGGAGGAGGCCCAGTACGGCCATTCCGGGGAATTCATCGAAGATGGCGGCGTCGCCATCCGGATTCGTAACATCGCGGGAACGATCCTGGTCGATGATTCCCTGCCCTTCGACGAGCGCACGAACGTCCTCGAGATGGCGAAGTTCAAGACGAACGCGTTCAGAAACGTGAGTCTCGCGAGCAAGTCGCTGAAGTTCCCGAAGCCGACAGCGGGCCTTCGTCGACTCGCCTCGCTCGGTGCCGACTCGAGGACCTCCAGCCAGAGCTCGGACAACATCGCGAAGCAGGAGAGCTTCCACCGGATCGAAAAGATCGAGCGCGTGGAAAGCGGCGACGCTGTGCAGGCCGAGCTCCAGAAGTTCAAGGTCTACGGCCTCATCTTCGCGTGCTCCGTCATCTCCCTCCTGATCTTTCTTGCGATGTCGGGCCTTTCGGGCCGGTCCGGCGGCGGCTCATCGGTCCAACGAATGCTCCAGCAGATGGTCTCCGACCCGGTTTCGACGACCGCGCCCCTCAGCCACGTGCCCGGAGGGGGGATAGGCGGCGGAACGAGCTCCGACGAGCGCGCGGCGCTCGTGATCAAGCGCTATGAGATCGAGCGGCTGAAAGAGGATCTCCAGGCCGTCTTCGCCCAGCAGCCGAAGGTAGCCAAGCACGTCTTTACCCGGGTGCTCACGGAGGAAGGCGTCGAGATCACGTCCCAGTACATCCACATCCTCGGCGAAAGCGTCGTGATCGACATGATCCGCGACCCCAGCCTCCAGGCCGACGTTCAGGAACTCATGGAGTTCTACGCAAAGAACCCGACTGACCTGACCGACGACGACCAGCTCGAGCTGCTCCGCAAGCTCCACAACCGCACGATCGCCGGGAAGATGGCGGTGATGGGGAGCCGCTCCTCCGGGCAATTCGACTTCCTGGCGGAGATGGACGGCCAGCAGATTCTCGAGCTGATCCGAAACGAGTCCCTGACCGTGAAGTCCATCGTGCTGACCCAGACGGACTCCCAGAAACGGTCCGCGATCTACACCCAGCTCGATGACGATTCGCGCGCGAAGCTCCTGGGTGAGCTCTCCCGGATCGATTACCTGCCGAGAGACTACATCTTCAACGTGGCGAGCTCGCTTAAGCGGAAGCGCCTCGAGAACCCGAAGCTCAACACCGAGGCGCTGCCGGGCTCGGACGTCCTGCTGACCCTCCTGGAACGGACGGGCTGCGAGATGCAGCAGCAGGTGATTCGGAATCTGGATGCCACGAACCCCGAGGCGGGCCGCCACGTGAAGGCCAAGCTCGTGAGTGTCGACACGCTTCGCTACCTGCGCGACGGCCAGCTGCTCGAGGTTGTCCTCAGCCTGCGTCACGACGAGCTGCTTCAGTTCCTGAAGGGCGCCCCCGAGGGTATCCGGATGGCCGTGTTCTCCAAATCACCCAAAGATCTAGTGATCGAGCTCGAGGAGGAAATGGCGCAACTTCAAGTCCTCAGCCGGGAGACGTACCAGAACATAGAGAGGAAGGTCCTGAATCGCATGAAGGTCATGGCGAACGAGGGTCTCATCAATCTCATTGAGACGAACGAACGCATGTTCGCCGACACGACGAACGCCGCTCCCGCGTTCGTCGAAGGCGGCCCCCCCGACGCCAAAGCCAGGACCGGCAAGACGCCGCTCAGGAAGGTCGCAGGATGGTAGACTCAGACTTCAGACCGAGCGTTCCGGCCCTCGCGGGAGTCAGGCTCCTGAAAGTCTTCTCGGAGCCCGAGCTTGTGCAGCTCTTGTCGCTCGGCAAACCGGTCATCGTGGAACAGCACGCGAACGTCGTCATCGAGGGAGAACTGACCTGGGGCCTCTACCTGCTCATCGAGGGCACGGTCGGAATCTACAAGATGAACCGGATGAGCGGGAACACCTACGAGGTCGGCCACCTGCGATCCGGACAGTATTTCGGCGAGATGTCGCTCATCGATGAGCAGCCGCGCTCGGCCACCGTGCGTGCGCTGGTGGACTGCCAGCTCTTTTTCATCTCGAAGGACGCCTTCCATCAGTTCATCGGTCAGGCGAATGACCTCAAGGCGCGCTTCTACGAAAGCTGCATCCAGGATCTCGTGGGCCGCCTGCGCGAGCTGGACGAAAATTACGTGGTCAGCCAGTACCAGCTCTGGCGGAGCGCCGTGAAGAAGGAGGCGGCCTGAGATGAATTTCTCGTCGTTTTTCGGCGTGATCTTCGGGATCGGCGTCATGGTCGCGGCCTTGCGCGAGGCCCAGCCAGGGAACCTCTCCTACTTCCTCGACAGGCACGCCATCCTGATCGTCATCGGCGGGACGGCGGCGGCCGCGAGCATCAGCTTCCCGCTCTCCAAGGTGATCTCGCTGACGAAGGTTTTCGTCATGCGGGTGCTCGGCCGGCACCGGGTGGATTACCACGAGGTCATTTCCCAGTTGCTCGAACTCAACAAGAAGGCCGGCATCGGCATCACCGCTCTGGCCGACATGCTCCCGCACATTCGCCACGATTTCCTCCGCGAGGCCATGGCTCTCGTCTCCTCTGGCGTGCTCAATGAAAAGGAGATCCGCGCGACGCTCGAGCAGCGGCTCAAGACCGTCCAGGATCGCTACATGCACGAGGCCAATATGTTTCGCACGATCGGGCGGTACCCTCCCGCGTTCGGGCTTCTGGGGACGACCCTCGGCATGATCGCCGTGCTCCAGAAGATCGGTCAGCCCGAAAGCCAGAAGCTGATCGGTCCGGCGATGTCGATCGGCCTGATCGCCACGCTCTATGGCATCGGCTTCACGAACCTCATCTTCCTGCCGATCGCCGAGAACCTCACCGAACGCACGATCGAGGAGGTCGCGCTGCGGCGCCTGATCGTCGAGGGCGCCGTGATGATCAAGGCGCAGGTGAATCCGATCGCCATGCGCGAGAGCCTGAACTCCTTCCTCCTGCCGAAGGATCGGGTCGTTCGAAAGGCTGCTTGATGCCGCTCAAGCGACTCTTTCAGCTCGTCCAGACCACCGATGACACGAAAACCAAGCCGAAGGACGACAAGCCACCGGAGCCTCTGATTCACGACGAGTCGAACTGGCTGATCTCCTACGCCGACATGATGACGCTCCTTTGCGGGTTCTTCATCATGATGTTCAGCATGTCCAAGCTCGACGAACCGGAGTTCGAGAAAGTGAAGGCGGCAGTCGCGCGCCACTTCGGCGGAGATTACAAATCACCCAATGCCGATCTCGCGAAGTTCGTCACGCAGGTCATCCAGGACGCGGGTCTCGGAAAGGACGTTCTGATCCGGACTGATTCTTTCGGAGTCTCGATGACCTTTCAGTCGATCGTCTTCTTCGACACCCTGAGCGCCGATCTCAGGATCGACGGCGTTCGACTCATCGAAAAATTGGTCGCCGCCGTGCTGGAGCGCGAGGGAATCGAGCTGAAAAAATACAAGGTGGTCGTTGAAGGCCATACAGACAGTCGTCCTGTCGTATCCGGAGTGTACTCATCCAACTGGGAGCTGAGCGGCGCGCGCGCCGCGCGAGTGGCCCGGATCTTCCTCCAGCAGGGGTTCGACGCGACTCATGTCATCCCGATCGGCTACGGCGACACGCACCCGGAGGTGGCGGATCGTTCGCCCGCAGGCAGTCTTGACGCTGACGCCCTGTCTAAGAACCGCCGCGTCGTTATCCGCGTCCTCGAACCAAAAGTCGTCGCCATTCCCATACCGGAGGTTCCCGCTCCGGAAGCTCCTCCTCCGGCAATTCCTGCCCATTGACGACCCCAGAAGCCAACCTTGATCCTTAAGGGAAGGACCGAAGGGTCCGGAGGGTAACCATGCGCTGGAACTGTCCCCATTGCGGTGTCGCACTCGCCGTCACGGACGAAAAGCTCGGCCACGGGTGGTCCTTCTCCCGATGTTACAAGTGCGGCGGGTTCGCGCTGATTCGACGCTCAGACATCAACCTGATCAAGGTGGATCGAGCGCCAACCGGTGAACGCGTTCTCCTGCCGGAGGCCACGGAATTCCCTATGATCGCGAAAGCCGCCGCGGACAGGCTTTTGAAGCCCGTCGTTCGCCCCGCGAACGGTCGGCGGGCCGAGCCTCAGGCGGCCGCGCCGCCTCCCATCGGAGCCAAAGGCACAGGAAATTTCGTCGCGACTCCAATGGCTACATCCGCAATGGCGGCTCTGGAGTCCGTCGAGCCGAAGGCGAGCGTATCAGTCGCGCAGGCCCACCCCCGCGCGACGGCCGCTCCCAGGCCATCCGCCAAGGTACCCTACGGTCTGCCGGAGGCCCTGCCCAACTCCCCGACCCGGAGCTGGAAAGAGCGCATGCTGCCGGTTGCGATCGCGGCGACCGGCATCCTGGCGATCGCCTCAGGGTTCTACCTCTATCTGCAAGGACGCCAGGTCTGGCGAGCCGCCAGCCAGGCCGCCGAAACAGCCTCGGCTCCCCAGGCCCCCGCCGATGAGACGATTCTCGCCCGCAGCCCAGCCGAAGAGGCGAAGCCGGTCGTGATCGATCGCATCAACCAGCAGGCGATGGCCCCCGTACCCGGCGATCCAAACGGCGAGGGTGAGGAAGGCGGGTCTCTCACGATCCGGATTCGCGCCGCCAAGGCGTTTTTGCGGGGAGGTCCCGGAACCGAGTACCCCATCGTCGGAGTAGGCAACCCGGAGATCCTCTATACCGTTCGAGACTTTAAAGACCGTTGGTTTAAAATCCTGGTCCCCTCAGGGAGCCAGCCCGTGGCCTGGATACGGAACGATCTGGTGGAAGTTCAGGCCTCGACGCCTTAGCGGGGCACATCTGGCTCGCCCTCGCTTCTCGCCGTATCACGCATTGAGAGACCATGACTCACCGCATGATCTTCAATTGACACAAAGCGCCTTTCTCCAGTATCCGCACCCTCGGCAAGGGGTGTGGGAGTGGGTAAAATCATTAATAGGTATAGATGGATAGGAGTAGCCTGGGCGACTGCTGTGCTTCTTTCCTCGGTCGCCCAGGCGGGTCCTTCGAGGGCACTGACTCGACTCATTCGCTTGCCTGAAATCCGACTGGCGATGGATTCCACCCAGGGAAGGGCCTTGTACCGGGCTCTCGGGCTCGCGCGAGGCGACAGCGAAGCGCTCCTGCGCGTCATCGCGCGCCCGGGGGCTGCGCCGCTGCGAACGAGCCTGGAGGAGACCTTCTCACGCATCGAAGCCGACACCGCCGAGCTCCGCGCAACGCGCGAGACCGCCGGCAGACCCCTCACCCCGGGTGAGGAAGCGATCTTCATCAAACTCATGAGCCGCCGGCTGCTGGAGCTCGAGGACCCGTCCCGCTTCTCCTCTCTCTTCGGTCGCCAGGGAATCGTCTTCGTCGACGAAGCCGCGATCGCCGCCACTCGCGCACGACCCGAGCGGATCTTTCGCACCTGGGAGCCCCCAGGCCGCGTGGGCCTGGGGCTTCCAACAGAGCGCGCGGCAGAGGCCGGATCGGCCGCCACCAGCCGGGAAATCGTCACGGAAAGCGCTCCCGGGGCAGGTCGCAGGTTTCTTACCCGCCTACGCAACTTCATGGACGAGATGCGCCTCTGCCAGCTCCGGCAGCCGCCGAGCGCGATCCGCAGCTCGCGAATCAATTACTTCCTCACCAGCCTCGCGGTGAACGAAGCGATCATCGCCGGCTCCTACGTGGTCAGCATGGGAGAAGAGAGCTTCAGCCTCGAGGAGCTCTCCACGGATCTGATCATCGGCGCCGTCTACACTGCGGCCGGGGTGGGCTTCCTCAAGCCCAACCAGCGCTTCCTCGTCCAATGGATCAAGGTGAGCTCAGCCATCCTCGCGCAGGACGGCATGGACTCCGTCATCTACTTCATCTCACCCATGCATCGAATCCGCACGGGGGGCGAGTCGCGCCACACCCTCCCCGAATCCGTCCATCGATTCGAGTACAACGCCGCCTATACGCTCCTTTCGAGCGGCTGGCGCGAGGTCGTCATGTACGAGCTGATCAACGGCATCCTGTGCCTCTACCCGGGCTCGCGCATGGCCAAGGTCGGCACGACTGCCCTTCGACTCACCGACTCCGCCATCGGAACGGTCATCTACTTCCGCCTGCGGCGGGATATTCTGGGACATTGAGGGTCGTGTCGAGTCGTATACTCCCTCACCCTGCCAGCTGACCACGGTGCGCCGCTCGCACAGCTCTTCCATCGCGTAGCGGACGCCCTCGCGCCCGAGACCGCTTTCCTTGACGCCGCCGTAGGGGATGTTGTCGGCGCGGTAGGTGGGGATCTCGTTGACGAGGATGCCGCCGACCTCAAGCTCGTCGCAGGCCTGTCGGATCAACCGCGAGCTATCGGTGAACACTCCGGCCTGAAGGCCGAAGCGGGAGCGGTTCACGGCGGCCACGGCCTTGCCGAAATCGTCGTAGGTCTCCAGAACGACGACGGGCCCGAAAACCTCTTCGGTGTTGACCTTGTCGGTTTCGCGAACGCCCGCGAGCACGGTCGGCGGGATGAGGTTGCCCCGGCGTTCACCGCCCGCGAGAGCGCGCGCACCGCCGCGGAGGGCCTCATCGATCCACGTGCTCACCTTGTCGGCGTGGGCAGCGTCGATCAGGGGGCCGACGACGGTGTCGTCAAGCGCCGGGTCGCCGACCTTGAGCTTGCGGACTTCGGCCAAGAAGAGATCCGTGAAGCGCTCCGCCACCTCGCGCTGAACGAAGACGCGCTGAACGGAGATGCAGATCTGGCCGCCGTACGCGAATCCCCCGAATGCGCAGCGGGTGGCCGCGCGCTGCAGATCCGCGTCGGAGTGCACGATCACCGCGGCGTTGCCTCCCAGCTCGAGCGCGACCTTCTTGCGAACCGCCGCCTGTTGCAGCTGCCAACCCACCTTGTCGCTGCCGGTGAAGCTGAGCGTGGTGATCCGAGGGTCGGTCACCGCCCGGCCGACGACGGCATTCGGGGCATTCACGAGCTGCAGGGCTGCCGCGGGAACCTGCTCCCGCGCGTCGGACGCGTCACGCGCGGCCCGCTCGAAAATCTCGGCCAGGATCGTCGCTGCGCCGGGCGCCTGGGGCGCTGGCTTCACGATGACCGTGCAGCCTACCGCTAGCGCGGGCGCGACCTTGTGGGCTACGAGGTTGAGCGGAAAGTTATACGGCGCGATCGCCAGCACCGGCCCGCGCGGAACCCAGCGGGAGGTCGCCGGCCCGTAGGCGCGCCCCGACGCCTCGAGATCGACGGGGATCAGCTCACCCACCTGCCGCTTGGCCTCTTCGGAGGCGATCGTGAAAGTCTGGATCGCGCGACTCACCTCGAGGTCGGCCAGCTGCCGCGGCTTGCCGGCCTCCTGGACGACCGAGTCGACGATTTCCCGGCGGCGTGCGCCGATCCCCTGCGCGATGCCGGCCAGGAGACGGCTGCGGACATAGGAGCTGGACTTGCGGAAGGAGCGGAACGCCTCGGCAGTCGCCGCGAGCGCGCGCTCGAGCTGCGCCTCGTCGGCCTGGTCTGCGCCGGCCACCCTTTCGCCGCTGAAGGGCGAGCGAATCTCGCGCGCCTCGGAGCGTCCGTCTTCCCAGCGCCCTGCAATGAAGAGCCGGTGGCGGGCCGGGCTCACGGAAGCTCCTTGAGCGCCCCCTCGACGACGTCGAGGCCTTCCTTGAGCTGAGCGGGCTCGATCACGAGCGGCGGAAGGAAGCGCACGACGTTGCCGTAGGTACCCGCGGTCATCAGCACCACACCCCGCTCGTAACAAAGCTTGAGCACCTTCTTGGCCGAATCCATATCAGGCGTCTTCGTGGTGCGATCCTTCACGAGCTCCATCGCAAGCATCGGGCCCAGGCCCCTCACGTCACCTATGATAGGAAATCGATCCTTCCACCCGCGAAGGCGGCCTGAGAGGCTCTCCGCCAGAGCGCGGGCCCGAGGCAGCAGGTCCCCCCTTTCGAACTGGTCGAAAACAGCGAGGGCCGCCGCGCATGAGAGTGGATTTCCGTTGAAGGTGCCGCCGATACCGCTCACGTCCGGGCCGTCCATGATCTCCGCCCTGCCCGTCACGGCCGAGATCGGAAGCCCGCCGCCGAGCCCCTTGGCCGTCGTGATCAGGTCGGGCGCGATCCCGAGCTGCTCGCACGCGAAGAGGGTCCCCGTTCGGCCGAAGCCGGTCTGGATCTCGTCGGCGATCAGCACGATGTTGTTGTCAGTGCAGAACTTGCGCAGCCGGCTCATGAATTCACGGGGAACCGGCAGGAACCCGCCCTCACCCAACACGGGCTCGATGATTACGGCCGCAGTGTGCTGCGCACCCACCCGGTAGGTCACGAGATCGACGAACTGCTCGAAGCACTCACGCGAGACGCGCTCGGCGTCGCCTCCGGCGTGCGGCCAGCGGTAGACGTCCGGAAACGGCGCCCGATAGACCTCGGGGGCGAAAGGGCCCATTCCCACTCGATTCGGCTTCGCCTTCGCCGTCAGCGTCATGGCCAGGAGAGTCCGCCCATGAAAAGCGTGATCGAAGCAAACGATCGCCTGGCAGCCCGTGAACGCGCGCGCGATCTTCACCGCGTTCTCGACCGCCTCCGCTCCCGTCGTGGCGAGAAAGGTCTTCTTCGCGAAGTCGCCGGGCGCCGCGCGGTTGAGCCGCTCGGCAACCCGCACGTAGCCCTCGTACGCCGTGACGTTGAAGCTCCCGTGCACGAGGCGCTCCGCCTGGGACTGCACGGCCTTCACCACCGATTCGGCGGCGTGGCCCGTGTTGACGACGCCGATGCCGGCCGCGAGATCGATGAGGCGATTGCCGTCGACGTCCTCGAGAATCGCTCCCTTCCCGCTCGCCGCGAATACCGGAGTGATGTGGAAGGGGCCCCGGGGGACGTGCTTCTGGCGCTCGGCCATCAGAGCCTGGCTCCGGGGTCCTGGAATCGCGGTCTTCAGTCGAATTTCGCCCATATGCTTCTCAATACCACCCGAGCGGGGCCTCCTCGAGGTTGACGTTCACCTGCTTGGTCTCGAGATACGCCTCGATTCCGTACAGGCCGAGCTCGCGCCCGGTGCCGCTCTGCTTGTAGCCGCCCCAGGGCAGCTCGTTGAACGTGGGGTGATAGGTGTTGATCCAGGTGATCCCCGCGCGCAGCTCGCGGACGACCCGCAACGCCCGCGTGGCGCTCTTGCTCCACACGGCCGCAGCCAGTCCGTACTCGGTGTCGTTGGCGATACGGATCGCGTCCTCTTCCGTCTTGAATGGAATGACCGAGAGGACCGGCCCGAAGATCTCCTCGCGTGCGATGCGCATCGTGGATTTCACGTCGTCGAAGATCGTGGGCTCGAGGAAGTTGCCCTTTTCGAACTCCTTGCCCTCGGGGCGCTTGCCGCCGCAGACGAGCCTGGCCCCCTCGGCCTTGCCGATGCGAATGTAGTTCTCGACCTTCTCCCGATGCGCCGCCGAGACGAGCGGCCCCATCTTCACGCCCGCCTGAAGGCCGTGGCCGAGCTTGATGCGGGGGATCTTCTTGAGCATCGCCTCAACGAGCGGCCGGTGGATCAACTCCTCGACCAGCAGTCGCGAGCCGGCGGAGCAGACCTCGCCCTGATTGGCGAACGCGGCGAAGAGCGCCCCGTCTACCGCCGCCTCGAAGTCGGCGTCGGCGAAGACGATGTTCGGGTTCTTGCCTCCGAGCTCAAGCGTGGTCTTCTTGAGATTGCCGGTCGCCGCCGTCATGATCCTTCGGCCCGTGGCGGTCCCGCCCGTAAAGGCGATCTTGTCGACCTTGGCGCTCTCGGCCAGCTCCTCGCCGGCCCCGGCGCCGGGGCCCGTCACGATGTTCACGACTCCCGCGGGGAACTCGCACGCCGCGAAGATCCGCGCGAGCTCCAGCGCCGTGAGCGGCGTGAGCTCCGAGGGCTTGAGCACGCAGGTGTTGCCTGCCGCGAGCGCGGGCGCGAGCTTCCAGGCCGCCATGAGGAGCGGGTAGTTCCACGGGATGATCTGGCCGCAGACCCCGATGGGCTCACGCACGACGAAGCTGAGCGAGTTGGCCGGAACCTGCATCGTCTCGCCGTGGACCTTGGTG
>CAYJTX010000003.1:34776-35408 GCA_964372615.1 uncultured Bacteriovoracaceae bacterium
GAGAAGCTCGGCTTCGGCGAGCGGCTTGCCACAGGAGCGCACCTCGAGCTCCGCTAGGTCCTTGGCGTTCGCGCGAATTCCCTCCGCTACCTTGAAGAGGAGCTTCGATCGGTCCTGAGCCGTCATTTTCCGCCAGGGACCCCGGTCAAACGCCTCGCGCGCCGCCTCGATGGCGATCGCCACGTCCTCACGGCTCGACTCGGGCACCACGCCCACGAGCTCGCCGTTGCCTGGGTCGCGGATCTCCCGCGTCGCGCCCGAGCGGGCCCCCGTGAAGCGACCATTGACGTACATCTCATACTGCTTCATTTTTATCCCCTCCCCTGAAACCACGAGCCCCCAGGCTCTTCAGTTCGAAAAGCTGACTTTCGGCCCTGGAAACCGCTTCCGGGCCGCGGCCACCCAGATCACCGCGAGCAGCACGAGGATTCCGGCGAGAACCTTCCCCGCCTTCTCGTTCGGCGGCAGCACGAAGACCCCGCAGATGAATACAATCCAAAGAACAGCCACGATCGCATTGAGCGTGCTCCAGCGGCCCAGGTTCCACGGCCCGATCACCGAGTCCGTGCCCCGCATTCTCGCCCAGAGCCTCGCCACGATGGGGAGGCCATAGGAGACGTAGAGTGCGATCG
>CAYJTX010000004.1:0-5478 GCA_964372615.1 uncultured Bacteriovoracaceae bacterium
CCCGAACCAACTTAACTCCCTGAGGAGATTTGGCAATCTATCATGGGTGGTAGACCGTCGAACCTACCCCAATCTTGCGGTCGGGGTTTGCGACCTCAAGACTCCAAGTACCTGGTTGGATCGCGGACCTCAGGAACACGCCGTGGCGCATCCAGGTATTTCGTTAAAATACGAAAACTTAAGACGGGCGCATGCGGCCCCGAAACTTCAGGCCGGATCATGAGTGCAAGTGACTCCGGGCGAGAAGTTCAAGATGGTCACCCAGGTCTCTGGCCGCTCTTCGCGAGAGGCACAGCGCACCCTGCTGACTTTCTCCTCGTCCCCCGAACGACACTCTCAGAAAGAGAAGGAACGCGCGGTAACCCCAACGCGGACGGAGCTGCGGTTCTTCGTCGACACGATGCTCATGGACGACCAGAAGAGGGCGCGGGAGCTCAAAGGGGACCTCATGCTCGCGGCGATCTTCGCAGAGGCGCTCAGACAGTACGTGGAGAGAATTGATCCGGAAGAGAAGTTATCCACACGCACTCGGGCACCCAAGAGGAAACCTGACGCGCGTCATGTTCCGGCGGCACTCGCGAGGCAGACACGCACACAGGCGCAGGGGCGCTGCGAGTACGTCGACCCGAAAACCGGCCGGAGGTGTGAGAGCCGTACGCGGCTTCAGGTCGATCACAGGATGCCGTTCGCGCTCGGAGGGCCGACAGAACCCGGGAACTTGCGCATGCTCTGCCGGTCACACAAGTTACTGCACGCCGTTGATACCTACGAAGCCAAGAAGACCGGGCCATATCTCAGAGTCTAAAGTACGTCTTCAGGCAGAGGGGCCACTCCCTTCAGCTTCAACTACCGGATCAGCGTAACTCTCTCCTGGAAATTGCCAACGCGCGCGTGCTTACGTCTGAAGTCCACAATACGTGGCCTTCGCACCTGACCAGTCTCTTGGTCGAGCCTCAAGTGCACGTTTTGTGGCCTTCAGCATGCGGCCTGGAGCAAATCTCAGTAGTGCCTCTTCTCCCGCCGCGAAAGCACCGCCCCCGTACCCGCATCAACGACGACTCGCTGACCTTCTACGATGAATTCGTACGCGCGCCGGGCCGACCGACCCATCCCGAGCAGCCAGTAAACGGCGCGCCCCCCTTCGGCGGGCTCCCGGTAGCCAATTCCGGCGCGGACCCGGGCCTGCTCGGCGGTGATCTTCTCTTCGTCACTGATCGTGACATCCGGGACGTAGTCGGAATAGAGCCCGAGCAGCTCGCCCTGCGTGCCGAGATCGACGGTGACGGCTCCCCTCGGCGCGAGGGGAACGCCCTGATGGGTCTGCTCGAAAAAGACCTGAGCCGAAACCGCGGACTGATTCAACGCCGGATCCCCCAGAGGGAACTCGGTGCGCAACCCCAGCAGCCCCGAGGCGGCCTCGACGATCTCACGCGCCCTGGCGACGACTCGGCGCCGCTCGTCGATTCGAAAGCCCTCGGCGGCTCGCGTGCCCACGCCCGGTCCGCCGCGCGCGGAGGCAAGATGGCCGCCAGAGAAGATAGGCTTCAGCTCGCTTCCGAAACGCTTCTTGAATTCTTCCCACAGGCGCGGGGTCCCTTCCGCGGGAGCCACGGGCCGTTCAACACGAGCAACCCGGTGCAGGCCTGTGGGCGCGACGACGAGCGACTCGACTGGCCGCCGCGCGTCGGTCTCGAGCGTCGGGCGGCCCCGCGACACCACCCACGCCGCCACTCCAGCGATCACGACCAAGAGCGCGATCCCGAGAGCGAAGCGACTCCTCATTGAATCGCGACTGGAAAATCCACCGAGTCAACGGAGCCGTTGGCGGGAGCGAGGTCGACGCGAAGGGTGACCGACTTTCCGTGTGCCGCGCTCGCGGCGACGCGCACGAAGAGCGCGGTCATCCAGGTCTCGGCGAAGAATCGATTCGTACGGAAGTAGCTGTTGCTCGTGTCGATATGGTAGCTGCCGTTCGTCGAGGCCAGGCGCGCGACGATCCCGGTCCCGTGGATCTTGGAGTACTGGATCTGGGCACGATCCGAGCCGACCGATCCGAAGTTGTAGTTCGAATTCAGGAAGGTGATGTCCGGGTCGAGCGAGGTCACCGTGAGCTGCACTCCACCTGCCGTGGCTCCCAAGGTCGAGATGTTTTTCACATCAAACCAGATCGCCGCGACCTCGCCCGGATCGAGTTTGTTGTTGAGGCCGGTTTCGGGTCCGTGCGTGACCGGCGAGATGTCACCTGCGATGCGACCGAACCACTCTTTTAGTCGCACCGGATTATCCATCACCTTCACGCCGTCGGTGATTCCAATCACCCCGTCGCCCCGAGCTGCCCAGTCGGCGCCCAAGGCGTCACCGCCTCCGTAGATTCCCCTCGCGGTCAGGGCCCGCTCAACCGACTGCTGGTCGACCGTCGAGAAGCCGAGCAGCTGGGCCGCCGAGACGACGTTCGAAGCCAGCTCCCAAAACGTCACCGGCGAAAGGTGCGCGGCGCTGGGTTTCGGAAGATGAGTGACCGCCTCCATCACCGCCTGGGTCGAGAGGAGCTGGGCAGTGAGCGCGTCTCCCCCGTGGTTTGCCCTCAGTGCCTCATACATGTCCCAGAGCGCCCCGCTCACGATGCTCGCGTTGTTGTGAATCTCCTCGTGGGCGGAGTAACCCTCGAAGGCGGACTTCATCGGCGAGGGGCCCGAGTAGTTATTCGCGAAGGGCCAGCCGAGGCCGTCCGGATAGAAGTAGCTCACGGTTCCAGCGTCAGCAGAGAAGCCGTCCAGGCCAGAGCGAAAGCCCGCGCAGCCCGGGTACTGCCGGTCGTAGGCGGGGCAGCGGTGGGTTCCGCGGGCTCCGCTGAAACCCGGAATGAACTGTCCGAGCGCCCAGCGGCTGAAAATCCTCGAATCGAGCGCTGACGGAGTCAGCGGCGAGAAGAGCATGAGCGCCATGAAGTCGGAGATGGCCTCATTGATCGCGCCCGCCTCGTCGTACCAGAAGGAACCGAGATCCTGAGTGAGCGAATAGGCGTCGATCGTCGCCCCGTGCTGCATCTCGTGAACGGCGACGAGCGCATCGTCGGCGTAGGATGCCCCCGGCGTGGCCTTCGAATCCCCGAGGCAGACCTTCTTCACGTACTGCCCGGTCGCCAGATCCACTCCCCGGCTGAAGTAGGCGTTATCGGCCTTCATACAATGAGCCACGATCTTGAGTGGTGCGGCGGGTAGAAGGTACCCAGCCTGATCCAGGCGGGAGCGGAAGAGATCGCCGAAGTAGTAGCTCATGACTTCCTGGAATCGGGGATCCGCGTGCGCATACTGAAACGACTGGGCGGGTTCCTGAGCGCCGAAACTCCCCAGACAGAGCCCGCTTCTCACGTCGACGTAGGTTCCCTCGAGCACGCCTCGCCCTCCCAGCCGAGCGAGCGAGACCTGGCTTCTAAAATCGTCTAGGTTCAGGGCCGACGGTGAGAGATTCGGGTTTCCCGAAGCGATCGCGGGATCGCCGTTGAAGACCAAGCCCGAACCGTTCGCGCCCGCTCCGGTCTCGACGAGCTCTCCGGCGCAGTTCGAGGGTTCCACTAGCGGCTCGTCCTTCGAGCAGGCCGACGCCCCGAGCAGGGCTCCCAGAGCGGCTAGAACGGTGACTGAAGAGCGAAAAAACATATCCGTCCTCTAGTTTAAACCGAATCGTAAAGAGCCCGCACGCAAAGCCTGCTTACGCTCAGCCCCACAACCCCTGATACTCAGTTCCCTAGAGAAGAGGCAGGAATTTCGCGGCATCTCCTGCCGGGCTTGCAGAATACTCCTGAAATTCCACGCAAGGGTCGAGTCGTGGTCCTATCGTTGAATGGGTTATGCGTTGCGTCATAATTGAGTCGACCGTTGACCCAGATGCTTCGCTCCTCCTACCCTGATTGCGCTTGGAGACGCACGTGAAGCACGCAGCCGCCGCGCAGAAGCTCCTCGGTCGCGCTACTGAGTTCCTGCGCGCGAAGAAGGGCCCGAACGACGCCGCGCTCCTCGCCCTCGCGCGAATGGCCTGCCAGGCCGAAGCTGCTCTCGCGCTCGAGGCAAGAGTACCACCCGAATCCGGAAAAACTTCGCCGCTCCTGAGCCGCCTTTCGGCGCTACAAGGAGCCTCCGGGCTCCACGCGATCCGCTGCCGAATCTCTGAGCACCCCGCGGACTTCGGTTTCCGAGGGGTAAGCGAGGTCTTCGACGGACCCGATTCCAACCTCTTGGAAGCGTCGGAGGTGGCGACCCTCGGCCAGGCCGTCGCCACGAAGGGAACGGTACCCGAGGCAGAGCTCGACGAGAGCCATGCGATGATGCGTGACACCTTCCGAAAGCTCGCGGACATCTCAGTCGCCCCGCAGGCAGAGAAAATCCACCGAGAGGACCGGCTCATCCCCGAGCCGCTCATCCAGCAGCTTCGCGACCTGGGCTGCTTCGGGCTTTCGATCCCGGAGCGCTTCGGTGGGCTCCTTTCAGAAACCGACCCGGACATGCTCGGCATGGTGCTCGTGACCGAGGAGCTCTCGCGTGGCTCGCTCGGCGCCGCCGGAAGCCTCATCACCCGCCCGGAGATCCTTGCGCGCGCGCTCCTCAAGGGAGGCACCGAAGGGCAGAAGGCGCACTGGCTCCCGCGCATCGCGAGCGGCGAGCGGATGGTCGGGATCGCCGTGACCGAGCCTGACCACGGCTCGGACGTCGCGGGCCTGCGCGTGGCGGCCGCCCGGACGGGGGGGGGCTGGGTCCTCAACGGCACCAAGACCTGGTGCACCTTCGCGGGCCGGGCCGACCTGCTTGCGGTTCTCGCGCGCACGGAGCCGGATCTCTCGCTCAGGCACAAGGGCCTCTCGCTCTTCCTTGTGGAGAAACAGGTCGCGACCGGTCACTCGTTCAGGTTCGAGCAGGGCGGAACCTATCTTTTCGACGGCAGTGAAGTCCGTCACGCGTCAGCTCAAGGCACGCTCGAGGGGCGTGCCATCGCGACGATCGGCTACCGGGGAATGCATTCCTACGAGGTTAAATTCGAGAACTGGTTTGTCCCTGAGGAAGCGGTCGTGGGCGAGCAGTCCGGTCTCGGCAAGGGCTTCTACCTCCAGATGGAGGGCTTCGCCGCGGGCCGACTCCAGACTGCCGCGCGGGCCAACGGCCTGATGCACGCGGCGCTCGAACGGGCGATCTCGTACTCCAACGAACGAAAGGTTTTCGGGCGCCTCGTTTCCGAGCACCCGGCGGCGTCGGTGAAACTTGCCGCGATGGCCGGGGCTCTGCTCGCCTCCCGCGCGCTCACCTACGAGGCCGCACGGCGCATGGAATCACCCGAGGGCGCGCTCACCGCCGCGATGGCGAAGCTCTTCGCCGGGCTTTCGGCGGAGTGGGTCACCCGCGAGGCCCAGCAGCTTCACGGGGGCATGGGCTACGCGGAGGAGTTCGCGGTCTCCCGGTACTTCGTCGATGCCCGAGTGCTTTCGAT
>CAYJTX010000004.1:5578-14448 GCA_964372615.1 uncultured Bacteriovoracaceae bacterium
ACGCGGAGGAGTTCGCGGTCTCCCGGTACTTCGTCGATGCCCGAGTGCTTTCGATCTTCGAGGGCGCTGAGGAGGTACTTGCGGTGAAGGTCATCGCTCCGGCGCTGCTGGGCACGAATCGCCGGACCACCCCTTCCTCTAAGAGAGATGCGGACGCGTAGCCTCGGAATTCTACTTACGGCGGCAGCCGCGTCGGCGTTTGCCTCGCTGGCCTCCGGCGAGACGCTCTCGCTCGCCCTCGTCGGTGACGCGGGCTACTGGAGCCGGCTCACGCAGCAGGTTCGGGATGCGGTTCTGCGGTCAGGAGTCCAGCGACTCGTACTTCCCGGCGACAACCTCTACGAGCCGCAGAACGACACTTACGAGAAGGTCTGGGCACCGTGGAAGCAGAAGGGTCTCCTCTTCGAAATGGCCGCGATCGGGAACCACCACGGGGGCTATGCCGTAGAAGTTGCATTCTTCGGGATGCCTGCCGAGCACTTTGCAAAGGTGTACCCCGGCCTCGCGCGCTTCATCGTCCTCAACTCCAACCGCACGACCCACGTGCCGGAGCAGATGGCCTTCGCCGACGCGGAGCTCACCCGCGCGGAGGAGCCCTTCGTCTTCCTCGTCTACCACCACCCGACCTACACGCTGACTTCGTACCATTCCTGGAAAGAGAAGCAGGTCTTCCAGCTCGCGATCCGGCCACTCCTCGTCAAGCACCGGGCGAAGCTTACAGCCCTGCTTCTTGGCCACGACCACATCGCGAGCCTGGTGACGTTCGGCGACCTGCCAGCGATCGTTTCCGGGGCCACTCACGACACCCGCAAGCCCGAGCCCCGTGACGACGTTCAGCAGGGAACGCCGGTCCGCACGCGCTGGCTCTACGACCACAAGCCGTATTGGGTCAGGCTCGACTTGGATTCCACGGCCCCAGACGCGCGCTTCCGCTTCATTCGTGCGGCCGACGACCACGTCTCTTGCACCGCCCGCATCGCCCGGGGGACCGAGGTCCAGCTCGAAAGTGACTGTTCGGTTCCAGCTCATTCAGTCCGAAAGCCCGGCAATTCCTGAATTGACGCGTAGAGTCAAACCTGTTAAATCGGGATCCAACCTCCACTGGTCATTTCCATGAAGCGAACAGCGATTCTCAAAGTACTCCTCGCCCTGCTGCTCGCGCCGATCGGCGCGGCATATGCCGGTGCCGACCCCTCCTTCCTGGCCTCGAAGCTCCTGAAACCCCTGGGCCTCGCGGTCGAGCTCAGCGACCTGACGAGCCTTCCGGCCACCGGCATTCTGCGACGTCTGACCACTGCTTCCTCTGCCGCCGAACGTCTGGCCGCCCTCCGGAACTTTCCGATCGAAAGGCTGGTGACCGCGCCCGGCCAGCGTGTTCTGGCGAACGCCGCCCGCGTCGAACCCCTCGCCGAGGCGCTTCTGGCAGGCCGACAGGCGGATTTCATCTCCCATCCGATGGTCGTGAGCGCGATCACGGATGGGAACGGAAGGGTCATCGCGGTCGATCTCTGGAACGCTCACGAGCAGGCGGTCGCCGCCCTGCGGGCCGGCAAGCGAACGCTCGATCAGCTTCCGAAGAAGCGCCTCAGAATCCTCGTCGACGGCGCCGATTCGCGCGGCGCGGTCTCGCAGCGGGAGGTTTCCGCGGCGGGCGTGGAGCTCGAATCCATGGCCGGCTTTCGCGTGGCCGAACGAACCACGGGTCCCGCCGCAATCGCTGTTGCGGGATCCCTCTCCAACTTCGAGCTGGGCTCGCGAACGACGGTCGGGCAGCTCCTCAAGACGACGCAGCGTGCGGGGGCCAGGGTCGGCGTGTACTATGGGACTTTCGACCCCGTCCACGAGGGACATGTCCGGCTTTTGCGATCCGCTGTCGACCGCCACGGACTCGACGAAGTCGTCGTGATCCCGAACCTCTATAACCCCCGGAAACCGGGGGCCGTGAGCGGCGAGCACCGGCTGCGGATGCTTGCGCTCAGGCTTCGCCGCGAGGCGGGCGTCAACCTCTACATGGGCGACACGCAGGTCTATGAGTCCGTCTGGAGACGAGATCCCGTCTTCGAGCGAATTCGCCAGACCTACGGAACCCGTGACCTCCACCAGCTCGTCGGCGAGGATCGTTACGGGCAGATGCTTGCGGACGGTGAGATCAGCGCTGAGCTGGACCGGGGTCTCATTGTATTTCCGAGAGAAGGAGCCGCGGCGACTCGCGACCTGCCTCAGGGGATTCGCGACCGGGTGACCTTCAGCGACCACTTGGACGCCGATTCCCTCAGCTCAACCACCATTCGCAACCGGATCCGGGCCGGGGAGCCTGTCCCGTCCGAGGAGCTCGACGCCGAGCTTCAGCTCTACATCCAGTTTCACGGGCTTTACCGTTGAGCCCCCCTCGGGCTACTTTCCTTTCATGATGACTCCATCCCCCGATCGCTCCCTCCAACTCACCTGGAAGGCCTGGGAAGAGCTCGCGCCCGGCCTCCGTGACTGCCGCCCGCGGTCCCCGTCATACGGCCGGTATCTCGACGAGTTCGCGCCAGGCGAAGTCTTCACCCACCCGCGCGGAATCACCTTCCACGCGGCGCTCGTCCAGGACTTCGCAACGACGTTCATGGAATCCTGCCCGCTCTTCCTCAACGACGCCTACCCGAAGGCGCTTGGCTTCGAAGGCCAGCCGGTGCCGCCGCTGATGGTTCTCGCCACGGCGCTCAGCCTCGGCGTGCAGAACGAATCCGAGAAAGCCATCGCGCACCTGGGCTACTACGACGTCTGCTTCCCCCGCCCAATGGTGGCGGGCGACACCCTGCGGGCGCTCACCCGCGTGATGGAGCGCAAAGAGCGCGGCCCCTCGGAGCCAGGCATCGTCCATGTCCGGACCGTCGGACTGAACGGCCGCGGCGAGATCGTAGTCCGCTATGAGCGGAAGATCATGATCCCCCAACGACCCTCCGGAGTACCCACTCCCGACCGTCGCCCCGACGCCCCCGCGGATTTTCCCTGGGTGGACTCTCCCAAGCTCGAGCTGCCGGCGACGGCGACAAAAGTACTTCCAGGCTGGACCGCCGGCTCCACCTGCTTCGAGGATTTCACCCCCGGCGACGTGATCGTCCACGCCAATGGCCGGACGATCACTGATGAGCACGTGCCCTGGACCTACCGGCTCGGCAATACCCACCCGCTTCATTTCGATGCCGTCTACACCCGGGCTCTTCCGGCTCCGATGGGGGGAGAACCTGTCGTTTACGGCGGTCTCGTCTTCTCCTGGGTCGCAGGGCTCGCGAGCCGCGACACGAGCGAAAACATGATCTGGGATCTCGGCTACACGCAGGGTTACCATACCCAGCCCTCTCGCACGGGCGACACGCTCTACGCGCTTTCCCGGGTGCTCGCGGTCGAGCCGGGGCCGACGCCGGGCTGCGGGATCGTCACCTTCCAGCTCGTGGGGCTCAAGAACATCCGTAGCGCCGAGGCGCTCGCGAAGCACGGCCACGCCCTCTTCGTTCAGGAGAACGACAAGAAGAAGCTCGGGCTCGAGAAGATCCCCGAGAAAGTCTTCGAGATCGAACGCAGGCTGCTGGTCCGCGGGCGCGCGGGAGGCTAGACTTACCGGCATGTCCGATCCGCGCTGGACTCTTCTCGGCGACCACCCCTGCTTCTCGAATCCGTCGACCGATTCGCCTGCTGTCGGCAGGCCGGGCGAGTTCCCGTTCACCCGGGGGTTGCATCCGGAAGGGTACCGGGCGCGACCTTGGACCATTCGCCAGTATTCCGGCTTCGGAACGCCTGAGGAGACGAACGGCAGGTTCAAATTCCTCCTCGAGCAGGGGCAGACCGGCCTCTCTCTTGCCTTCGACCTTCCGACGCAGATGGGCTACGACCCCGACCACGCGAGATCGATCGGCGAAGTCGGCCGCGTGGGAGCCTCGATCTGTTCCATCCGCGATATGGAGCGCGCGCTCGAGGGGATCCCTCTCGAAAAAATATCGCTCTCCATGACGATCAACGCGACCGCTCCGATCCTGGTCGCGCTCTTCCAGGTTGCGGGGGAACGGAGGGGGGTTGACCCCTCGAGGCTCATGGGCACCGCACAGAACGACATCCTGAAGGAGTTCGTCGCTCGAGGTACCTTCATTTTCCCACCCCGGCCCTCCCTCCGGCTAGCGACCGACCTGATCGTCCATGCCACGCGCACGCTGCCCAAGTTCAACCCGATCAGCGTGAGCGGCTACCACATGCGGGATGCCGGCTGCTCGCTCGAGCAGGAGATGGGCTTCGCGCTCGCGAACGCGACCACCTACCTCGACTCGGTCATCGCGCGCGGCCTGACCGTCGACGAGTTCGCGCCCCGCATCTCCTGGATCTTCAACAGCCAGAACGAGTTCTTCGCCGAAGTCGCGAAGTATCGAGCGCTCCGGCGAATGTGGGCGCGCCTGCTTCGCGATCGTTACGGCGCGAGGAACCCCAGGAGCTGGCAGATGCGCGTCCACGTCCAGACGGGAGGGGCGACGCTCACCGCCCAGCAGGCGGAGAACAACATCGTGCGCGCGGCGTTCCAGGCGCTCGCCTCGGTGCTCGGCGGCGTCCAGTCCCTAGCGCTCTCCTGCTATGACGAGGCGGTCGCGATCCCTACGGAGAAATCGCAAACCCTCGCCGTACGCACGCAGCAGATGATCGCGTTTGAAACCGGCGTCACTGAAGCGGTGGATCCGCTCGGGGGCTCGCCCTACGTCGAGGCCCTGACGGACGAGCTGGAGCGGCGGGCTTCGGAGGTCATGGCTGCGGTAGAACGCCAGGGTGGGGCCGTCGCCGCCGTGGAGTCGGGCTCGATCCAGTCGTCGATCGACGAGGCTGCCTACCGGTTCCAGCAGGACCTTGAGTCCGGCAAGCGCGTGGTTGTCGGCCTGAACCGTTACGTGGACAAAGACAAGACCTTCAGCGGCCCGATGTTCCGGCTCGACCCCAAGAGCGAGCGCCAGGCGAAGGACGTGGTCGGCGAGCTGAGGCGCAGCCGCGATGCCAAACGGCATTCCGCTGCACTGGCCTCCCTCAAGGAGGCGGCCAGCCAGAAGGACGCGCCGCTCATGCCCTCCATCCTTGAGGCGGTCCGCGCGGACGCGACGGTCGGAGAGATCTCAACCGTCCTTCGCGGAGTATTCGGGGAGCACCGACAGACCTCCCGCCGCCTCGAGCCGCCGGAATGACCCGAAAGCAGCCCCGCCGCTGGGCTTCAAGGGTGCTGAGTCGCGCTCTCCGTGGGGCCACCCTCCAGCTCGTGTTTTTCGGAGTAGCTCTGCTCCTGACCGTCTCCGGCTTCATCACCTGGGACTCCGAGGACGAGCTGGTCCGGGGCCGGTGGTACCTCGCTTCGATCCTGCCGTACGGGGTGCTTCCCGTTCACGAGCCACCCAATATCGATTTCATACGCTGGTACGGAAATCTGTGGGAGTTCTTTCTCGCCGTGACGGAGCTCGCGCTTTCCTTCGTCAGGGATCCCATGTGGATCCGAAACGCGCTCACCCTGACCCTCTACCCGTGGACCCTGATCGCCACCTTTGCCCTCCTTCGCCGAGCCGGCACGAGCCGCTCCACTGCGGCAGTCGCGGTCGCGCTGCTGGTCGGCCTCATCCGCTTCGGAGGCCACGCGCTGCTGAACACCAAGGACTTCCCATTCGCCTGTGTCTTTCTGCTCACGACGCTGTACCTCTGGATCGGGCTCAGGGACGCAGCGAAGAAAGCGCCGAACCCCTGGCGGCTGCTTTCGCTCACGTTCGTATCGCTCGCGCCATACCTGATTCGCCCACCCGTGCTTCTTCATTTCTACGTGCTCATCCTCGGCCTGCTGCTCCTCGCCTGCTCCCGAGAGGCTCGCTCGTGGGGTCCCGCTCGCAGGATTTTAGCCTCCCTCCTCCCGATCGCGTACGGGGCCATCATCATCGCGCTCCTCTATCCCCCGGCCTGGCAAGGATGGGAGAACTGGCTCAGGTCGTTCGGGATGTTCTCGAAATTCCCGTGGTCAGGGCACGTACGCGTCTTCGGCATCACCCGGGCGGGCACCGATCTTCCGGGCTGGTATCCGTTCGCCTGGATCCCCATCAGTTTCCATCCCTTCGCGCTGCTCGGGATTGTCGCAGGAATATCCGGTCTCGCCTTTCGCGAGGGACGGAAGGGCCCGGACGCGTCGATCACGCTGGGCTCCGTTCGCCTGCCCATGCCCTTGTGGCTCTGGCTCGCCCTGATCACGATCGTCGCGTGGCTGGGGCTTCTGATCGCGCGTCCCGTTCTCTACGATGAGGAACGGCACATCCTTTTTCTTCTGGCTCCGCTGGCGCTACTGGGCGCTCTCGGCCTGGAAGCCACCTGGAAGCGGCTGCCCTCCCACGCGCCGTGGTACTCGGTCGCGGTCCTGCTGGTCGCCTCACTCGTTTCATTCGTGACCTGGACCCGTTTCTCCTACGTCTACAAGAGTCCCATCATCGGTGACATCAGCCCTTCCCGTTTCATGGGCGACTACTGGGGCTCCTGCCTCAATCCCATGTTCAGGCTTCTGGATAAGCACGTGCCCAAGGGAGGCGTGCTCTACATTCCCGGCCCGGTCCGGTCTGCGGGTTGGATTCAGAAACGGCTCCGAGATTCGCTCGCGGTCGGCGATCCATCCTACGGGCCCTACCACATCGACTGGCGTGTTCCCGCCCAGAGACCCTATTTCGCGATCGTAATCCAACGGGTGGGAACCATCGAGCCGTTTCTCTCGGACCTTGTCGAAGGCAGGGCGAGGCTCCTCGAAACAGTGCCTATGCCCGGAGACGAGCCGGCTTGCTTGCTCGTGTCCTACCCGGCGTCCTAAGCGAGCCGGTGGCTGAGACGAGGTGACTTTTTTCGTCACTGGCCAGGTGCTGAACAGCGTGCAGACGAGGTGGTGATGAAGCGGCTCCAATCCCGCCAGTGGGATGGCCGACGGGACGACATGATCACGACTGGCTCGGGCGTTGCACGACTGCCGCCGCCCCACGTGCGAGGTTCCCTGCATGAAGACGCTTCGAGAAGGTTGCTTCCTCTACATCTGGGTCGCGCTTCTGATCTTCTCGGTGAGCGAGGTGATCTGGCCGATCTTCGCCCGCGCGGAAGGCATCAACGGCGCCGCGCGCCTCAACCCGATCGCGGATCAGTCCTGCCGTCTGTCCGCGAGCCATCGCAGGGCCCGCGTTGCCTTCCTTCATGAGCAGCTCCGCACCTATCAGCACGACCTAGGCACGGCGGAGGAGTCCCTCGAGGTCTTCAAAGACTCGCTCGACTCGATGAACTCGGCCTACCTCGCTTCCAAGGTCTGCCTAGGCATCGCGATCGTCGCTGGCACGATCGCAGGAGTCACCGCGGTCTATGAAGTGTTTTTCGCGGGCGAGGCCCTCTCGGTCTTCGGACTCTCATTCCGACTCGGCACCTCCCGGATCGTGACTGGAACAACTGCGACGCTGCGCCTCTTCAGCCTGCCCGCCGGCATCTACTTCGTGGTGAAGGGCGCCCGCGTTTACGCCGATGCGAGTCTTCCGATCCAGCTCGACGAACTGAAACGCGATCAGGTCGCCTCGCTGCGGCACACGGAGCTGCTCACCGAGGGAGCGGTCAACTTTCTGAGCTCGCCCAGCTGCAGCGGAACCCGCTGCCCGGTCGTCCAGCCCGACATCGAGAACGCCTGGCGAGGCGTTTATGCCTGGCACGACGAAGCCTCCAGACGGCTGGAGGCCGAGAACCGCTGGTGGCGCTTCGAAGCCTTCTCTCACCTCTACGGCCGTACTCTGGCTGAGGTCGAGATCCCGTGGATCATGAACGTCGTCGAACTGCTCAAGATGAAGATCGAGTACACGAGACTCCTGCTGCACATCCTCTCGCATGACTCACGCGCGTGCGCGCGCTGACAGGGCGCTGAAAAAGGAGCGAGGAAGGAAAGTCCCAGCTCCCCAGCTACTTCTTCAAGCACCCTGCTAATGCGCCAGCTCTACCCGAAGGACGTGCTCCTTCAGCGCGGCGATGACGGCGCGGCTGTGATCCGGCCCTCGCGTCTCGAGAGTCAGGGCGACGTCGGTCTGGTCGATCAGCGTCGTCGGCTCGCTGCGATCATGGATGGCCTGGATCACGCTCGCTCCCTCGTGCGCAATCAGAGCCGTAAGCCGGGCCAGTGACCCCGCTCGATCCGAAATGAGTACGTTCAACCGAAGCCTTCTGCCGGCGCGAATGAGCCCGCGATCGATGATCCTGGACAACACGTTGACGTCGATGTTTCCGCCGCTCACGACCACGACGACCTTGCGACGACGCAGCCGGGCCCTCACCTGGTCCAGCGCCGCCAGTGCGACCGCCGCCGCGCCCTCCGCCACGACCTTCCCCTTCTCCATGAGCATGAGTACCGCTCCGGCAATCGCCTCGTCGTCCGCCACGAGCGTGCGATCGAGGCGCGACGCGAGAATCTTTCGCATCGCCTCGCTCGCCTCGAGAATCGCTATCCCGTCCGCGAACGTATCCCCACGTTCCAGCCGCACGGCCCGGCCCTTGCGGATCGACTGAACCAGCGACGAGGCGCCCGAAGCCTGGCAACCGATCAGCTCCACCCCCGGTCGAAGTTCCCTCATTGCGATCGCGATCCCTGAAAGGAGGCCGCCTCCCCCCATCGAGCTCGCGACGACATCGACGTCTGGAAGCTGCTCGAGAATCTCCAAGCCAACGGTACCCTGGCCTGCGATAATGTCGGGATCCTCGAAGGCATGAATGAACACGCGACCGGTCTTTCGCGCCAGGCGGCGCGCCTCGGCGAAGGCCTCATCGTAGGTATCTCCGTGCAGCACCACCTCGGCTCCGAGCGATCGCGTATTGTGCAGCTT
>CAYJTX010000004.1:14458-21902 GCA_964372615.1 uncultured Bacteriovoracaceae bacterium
AGCGTCCACGAGGACCTGACCGCCCTCATCGGCCTCTTCGCGGACCTTCCAGACGGCGCGCCCGTCGGCATGACGATAAGAGCGTGAGCGCCGAGCCGCTTCGACGCCCAGGCGACGCCCTGGGCGTGGTTCCCGGCGCTTGCCGCGATCACCCCGCGCTTTCGGTCCGCGGGCTTGAGGCGAGAGATCTTGTAGGTCGCGCCCCGGATCTTGAACGACCCGATGGGCTGCATGTTCTCGAGCTTGAGGTAGAGTTCGCACCGGAATTTGTCCGAAAGCCAGGGATTGAGCAGAAGCGGAGAAGGGGTGAGGTACTTACGCAGGACCTGGCGAGCAGCCTGGATGTCGGAGACGGAAACGTCGAGCTTCATACCCGCCCTACGACCGGGATCAGCGCGCCCCTCACGGCGTCACCCTCGCCGGGTGAGCAAAGCCGGACAGCCCATCGGGCAAGCGACTCGGGCGGGACCCAGGTGGAAAAATCAGCCTTCGGCATGTCGCGACGATTGGCGGGGGTGTCGATCACCGAAGGAAGGAGCGCGTTCACGGTCACGTTCAGCCCACGCGTCTCCTCGGTAGCCGCGGCGACGAGCGCATTGACTCCAGCCTTCGCCGCGCAGTAGGCCGACATTCCAGCTGGAGGAGAAGACGTCGCCCTGGAGCCGATGAGAACCACGCGGCCCCAGCCCCGACGCTTCATCTCCGGCAACGCCTCACGGAGCAGAAAGAACGCGGACTTCAAGTTCGCACTCATCAGGAAATCGAAATCCTGGTCGCTGGTGTCCTCAATGGCGGCGAACCGGAAGCCGCCCGCGCAGTGAACGACGCAGTCCACGGGGCCGTGCTTCGCGCGAAGCGCTCCCAAACTGCGCCGGACGTCAGCGGAGTCCGCCAGATCGGCGCGTAGGGTCTCTACTGCTCCGCCCGACTCTGCGCGATCCAGGCCCACCACGCGAAAGCCGGATTCGAGAAATACCGAGACCATGGCTCCGCCCAGAGCCCCTGAAGCACCCGTCACCACCGCGAGACGACTCGAGCTATTCGCCATGACTGCCTTATAACACCCCAAGAATACTAGTAAAACAACGCTTCTCGCCCATCTTGGATGGGTATTTGACGCGGCCTCCCGCGCTCGTTAATAGGCAGGGCTCGAGGTTCCCTCATGCAACCAGGTCCGCCATTGAGGATCGCGACAGCACTCTGGGTGCTCCTGAACGCCCCGGCGGCACTGGCATCTCCCGCTGACCTGGCCCGCGTCGTCGAGGGACCGATCGGCCGATTCCTCTTTTCCCGGACTCCCCAGGGGATGGAGGCCCTTTCGAAGTTAGGCGTCTCGCGCTCGGACGACCTGGCGGCCCGGCTTCGAGCACCAGAGCTCGCGACCGAGGCCGCCGCACTGGAGCGAAGACTCGCCGGAGCGGAGCGAGGGCTTCGGGAGTTCCGGACCGAGCGAAGCCGGAGTCTCGACGATCGCGCTCTGCTCAAGGCAGATGAGAGGCTCTACCTGAGACAGCTCGCCGCGCGGGACCTCAGAGTAGACCCTGATTGGCGGCCGCCGTCCGCGGATCCCAGGCCCGGGCGCATTGACTTCACCGGCTCGACGCCTGTCAGTCGCCGCCAGCGCTTTCTGGTGGAAACCTCGTCGGAGCCGGCGGTCGAAGCCGCTGCGAGACCTCGGCTGCATGAGAGCACCGGCTGGAGCCGAGCCCGCGCCTTCACCGGCGAACTCAAGCAGTGTGTCCGCAACATGCCCCCGACAGAGTCACGCAGCAACGAAATGCGCTACCTGCTGACCCAGCTAGGAATCTCCGAGGCCATGACCGTCGGGGCCTACGTCGCGGCCTCGGGTTCGGGAACCGTCGACTGGAAGAATCTCCCCACCGATATCTTCATAACCACCTTCTCCTCGGTCGTTGGCACCCGGGTGCTGGTTGGCAACTATCCATTCCATGTGCGCTGGTTGCGACTCTTCCTCTTCAGCGAGGCGCGCTCGGGAGTGGACGCCGTAGTCTATTACGTGACCCCGTGGAAGGACACTCATGGAATCCCGGCCGAAGTCGTCGAGCTCGACAGACTTGAGTTCAACGCGGTCTGGATCCTCGGCTCACCCCTGATCAGCGTTTCCCTCTACACCCTGCTCTCGGGACTCGAGTGCATGTATCCGGGCGCTCGCATGGCTCTCGCGTCGACCGGCTTGAGGCTCGCGACCGCGGCCGGTACTTCTTACGTCTACTTCCGCCTCAGAAACCGGTACACGGGCCGGTCTGAGAATCATGCCACCCATTCCACGGAGCTCCAGATTCCATGAATCTCCTTCAGACCGTCATCACCACTCTCGCCCTCTCGTCGACCGTCTCCAACCCGATGCCCTGGCTGGAGCTCGCCGCCAACTCCGAACAGCGACAGCCGGTCTACTTTGGCCTCAAGCCGATTGACCTGGCGCGACTTCCGACGACTCCAAGCCACGTGCTCCTCCCAAGCTCTCTGCGCGACCTCGCACGAGATCAGATTCGTGCCTTGCGGCCCGCGATCGAGAGGGCTCACGAAAGAGCCCGTGGCGTGTCCCTCGAGCTGGAAGCCTGGCCGGTCCGCGACGACGCCGGAAGACTGGGCTGGGCCTTAGCCCGTTGGAGACTTGCCGGAAGGGCCGAGTGGAGCTGGCTCGACTCCAGACGGCTGAGTCAGGTCGGGGGCATCGAATGGGATGCCGATCGCCGTCCCGCGCTCTTCCTTCCTGAAAGTCTCCGACCCTGGCGCAGGGACGAGGCTTCGCTGATTTTCGACGATTTTCTCCTCTTCAAGGATCTCTACGTAAAGCCTGCCTTCGGTGACTGCCTTTGGACCGACGAAACGGGTGACATCGCCATCGCCGCGTGGCTCCACCCTGAGCTGGCATCAGATCGCCGGCAGGAGCTGAGCCGCCCTGCTCCGCAGGGAAAACGGGCAGTATGCCGGCGGCTTCCACAGCCGGCACGATTCGATGGCGCGCCCTTTGCCCTCATTATTTCCGTGTCGGAGCGGGGCGACCTAACCTGGGAAGGCCGAGTCGGCTGGCGTACGGAAAGCGCGCAGGAGGAGCCAGCTTCGCCGTCGCAACCGCCTTTGATCGCCTCCTGGCCGGCGAACTTTCTCTCTGACTACAGGCGCGACGTCGAGATCCTCACGGGTGAAAGACCAGCTCGATTTCCACGGAGCGGTCGAGAGGTCACCTTCCTGAAAAAAAACGCCGCCCAGCCCGATCATGACTTGGAAGCGATGGCCGACTACCTGACGGAGCGCTATGAAGCCCTGGGCCTGCGCGTCCGGCGCCAGAGATTCGAATGGCGGGGCATCCCGCAGTCCAACCTGATCGCCGTCATTCCCGGTCATTCGACGACGGCCGGCGAGCGACCCGTCCTTCTCGCCGACCATTACGACACGGCCTTTTCAGAAGACGCCTTCGGCTCGTCTGGCGAAAGGCGATCGGCTCCGGGGGCAGACGATAACGTGACCGCGACGGCGGCGCTTCTTCGAGCAGCCGAGATTCTCTCGACGGCGAGGCTTTCAAGCGATGTCTGGCTGGTACACCTGACCGGTGAGGAGTTTCCAGCGGATGACCTCGGTGCGCGCCGTCTCATCAGCCGACTCCTGGCCGACGGCCAACGAATCCGAGGGCTCGTTCTCATGGACATGATCGGCTTCCGAAAGCCCGGTGATCCCATCTTCCAGGTCAATGCCGGCGAATCGGCCGAGTCCCTGGCCTTGGCAGGCCGCGCCCTTTCAGCCGCTCGACATCAGGCACCCGCTCTGTCTGCCCGCTTTCGTTCCCGCTTCGACGCTCGAAGCTACCTCTATAATACAGACGGGCTGATTTTCTCCGATGCCGGCTTTCCCGTAATCCTCTTGAACGAGCACGTGAATTATCGCGAGAATCTTGACCGACCGCATTATCACCAGACAACTGACACGACTGCAACCCTGGACTGGAAATACGCAGCATCCATAGTACGGGTCGCCTTGGAAACGGCGGCACGGCTGGCCGAGGCCCCCTCACGATAACATGAGGATGCTTTCGCTTGACCCCGGGGGAGAGGAAGCTAGGCTGTTTTCCCATGAAGCGGACCTCGATGGGATTCGGGCTCACAGTGGCAGTCGTCGTAGGCTTCCTCGTTTCGCCGAATGGGCCGCCGGCGTCTTGGGCGGATGAGCCGGAACTGCTCGCGAAGCTCCCGCCAACCGCACTTCGGGTGCCGATCATTCGCCAGGGTACGGATTACAGCTGTGGCGCCGCCGCCCTCCTTGCGGTGATGACCTACTGGCGTGTGTACGATGGAAACGAAAGAGACCTCTACGGTATCCTCGAGACCACCCCAGCCGACGGCACAGAACCCGACAAGATTGAAAGTGGCGCTCGAGTTTTCGGACTGCACGCCGAGCTCCGAGAGAACATGACTTTCGAAGATCTTTCGGCTGCATTGGGCCAGGGCTGGACCGTGATCCTGGACGTCCAGGCGTGGAGCGACTCCAGCAACACTACTCCGTGGCGGGACCGCTGGGAGGACGGCCATTACGTGGTCCTCGTCGGAATGGATTCGCGTCTAGCTTACCTCATGGATCCGTCGACGGCCCCAGGCTACGCATTCGTGCCGCTCGACGAGCTCATGGATCGCTGGCACGACTACGAAAATCGCCGTGGACATGTGCGGCGTTACTTTCAGGCTGGAATCGTGATCCACGGCAAGACCGCGCTGACGGGCTATCCTGAACGCCTCTATCGCATGTACTGACTGGGCCAGCGAGTGTCCGTCCCCAAGATCCTCTTCCTTTGCGTCGCGAACGCGGCCCGTAGTCAGATAGCGGAGGGGCTTGGCCACTCGATTCTGCGCGATCGTGCCTGGATCGAAAGCGCGGGCTCGATGCCAGCGGGGCGCGTCAGCCCCTTCGCGATCCAGGTTCTTCGCGAGCTCGGCATTGATGCCTCCGGGCAGCGCTCCAAGGCAATCGAGGATCTCCCGGCGGACTTCCTCCGAAACCTCGATTTCGTCATCACCCTATGCGAGGACGAAATCTGTCCCGCCTTTCTAACGCAGGGTCGGAAACTGCACTGGCCTTACCCCGATCCTGGTGGCATGGACAGTTATCGCCGGACGCGCGACGGAGTTAAGGCGAGGCTCGAGGAGTTAGCCAGGGAGATCCCTTGAGAGCGCTTCGCCCTATTCTGGCGACGATCGGAATCGCCACTCTCGCCGTTCTCTCTCACCGGGAGGTGCGCGAAGCCGCCCCGGGATTCGTCAACGCCGACACCGCGACATTTCCTCTCACGGCGGATCTCATGAACCAAGGCCACTGGAGCTACTTCGGGCTGCAGGATACCTATGGCGGCGTCACCCTCACCGTCGCCCGCGCGGCCTGGAATTTCCTCTTCTTCGACGATTCGACTTCAGGTCACTTCGCCTTCAACTTCGTCCTACTCACCATCCTGTTCGCGCTCCTGGCGTTCCTCGTCGCGCAGGCTCACTGTACTTTTCTTTCGTCCGTTGCGGTGGGTGCCACGACCGCGACCGGCCTGAACTCCCTGCTCCTGCTCTATGGAATCGATTTTCACATTGCCGCCCTACTGGTCGGTCTCCTCGTGCTCCTTTTCGCGGCGAAGCATCCAAAACCCTGGGGGTCGCTCGGACCCCTGCCCTTCCTCGTCCTCGGCTTGGCGGGTGGTCTCGCTCTCTATACGAGTCGGATGACCGCGGTCTTCGTAGCAGCCTACCTCGTACCGTGGGGCGGATTGCTCAAGGAGTGGAAGGCCAGATTCGGCGCGAAAGACGGACTCGATCGCGCGCTTTTTTTTCTTGGCTGCTGCCTCGTCGGGATCTTTTTTTACCTGCAGGCCTTTGGCGGAACTCTCGGAGTGTGGAGAGGGAAGCCGGTGAAGCTTCATGCGGATCCGAACCTCCATCTTGCCGCGGTCGTCTGGGGAGCCCTCTGGCTCAGACGCAGGCACTCATCGGTCAGTCGGGCCAATGTCATGCGAACAGTCCTGCTCCTGATTGGATTCGGAGCGGGCTTTTCCCCCGAGCTCATCTCCTCCATCTCCCGCGGCCACGGACTTCGATCGCTCCCCACCTCGGATCTCGCCGGTATGTTTACCGGGATCGGACAAATTCCCGGCGCACTGAGAGGGCTCCTGGCCGCCGGACCCTCGATGCTCGCGAACTTCTCGATCCTCCTGGGAGTCGCGGCGATAGCGGCGGTCGCGATGCAGGCCCGGGTCCGTCCAGCCCTGAGAATCCCGCTTTTCTCGATCGTGCTAGCCTGTCTGGTCTACGTGGTGAAGCGGCCGTACACGGAGGCGCCCCCCAGGTATCTGCTCGCGATCCTCCCGGGAGTGATTCTGGGAATCGGCGTCTTCCTGGACTGGGCCCGCGCCCGGCCGCACCGGCTCGCCTTCGCCTGCCTGCTCCTCGCCGGGCACTCCTGGAGCCAGCTCCAGAACCGCTCCGCCTGGATGAAAGTAGTTCGCGAGGGTGGGACCCTTGAAACCGATCGCAAGATCATCGAAGTGTTTCGCCGGGAAAACGTGCGGGTCGTCGTGGCAAGCGACTACTGGGACGCCAATCACCGAACGCTTCTCGGGGGGTGGAGGCCGCAATTCGCAGGACCGGGCACGCTCCCGAGTATTCCCGCGAGCGCTACGGACCTGGCGCTGAAAGAACCGAGAGTGGGAATCCTGGCTCGATCGCCCACTCCCCTCTCCGGAACGATTCAGATACTTGGCCGCACCTTCCGCCCGAAGCACCTCGCGACGATAGGCGCCTACCAGCTCGCCATCGCCACCGACTGACTAGGTTGATTGAGCCATTTCGCGGGACCTTGTCGGAAGTGGCGATCCCGGCAGGACTCGAACCTGCGACCTGATGCTTAGAAGGCACCTGCTCTATCCAGCTGAGCTACGGGATCGTAACTTCGTGTTAAAGCACATCTCAGCGACGTTTTGAACTGTCTGCGGCCTCGGTGCTACAATGGAGGGAGGCGGTTTCAGGCGCCCACCAGCTGGGGGAATCACATGGCGCTCTACGAGTATTTATGCAGGTCCTGCAAAGCCAAGTTTGAAGCGATTCAGAGCCACGCGGACTCGAAATCCGCCCCCTGTCCGAAATGCGGCTCGAAGACTTCGGATAAGCTCGTTTCGCGGTTCGCTGTCGGCGGGCGTGGAGACCTACGGGAGTCGACGATGCACGGGTGCCACGACAATTACACCGGGATGTCCGGCGATTGCGGGGCCGGAGCCTGTGGGACCGAGACTTCGAGCGCCTCCCATGAGCACCACGACTAGCGTGTCGCGGCGATGAATCGTCGAATGGCTCCGCGAACCTTTCGCTCCGAGCGGTAGCGTCTCGCGTCCGGCCCGCCTACTCGCAGTTCGCTCACGACACTCTGACCCCGGAACGAGAGAGGCTCCCCTTCTCCT
>CAYJTX010000004.1:21912-32412 GCA_964372615.1 uncultured Bacteriovoracaceae bacterium
GCGTCCCCGCCGCCCGCTGCTGGAAGCAAGGGAGTGAGATTCGTACCCACCCATATCCCGCCCGGACTCCGGAGTTGGCCGCTCGCGTCGACCCAGGGACCGAAGAATATCAGGCCGAGCACGACTCGTCCCTGCGAGTCGTAGAAGGTATATCCGATATTGAGCGCAGGGAAGTCCTGGTTGATCGCATGAATGACCGCCGCGACACCGAGGTAAAACTGCCCTCGAGTTCCGAAGTAAAAGTGCCAGTCAACAGCAGGAGTATTGATCGGCGGGATCACGAGATCGACCACGGCTCCGGTCTGCCATCCAGGAAAGGGGGCACCCGTAGGCAGAAACTCCACTTCGCGATAGCCCACCCAGGTCTGAGGAACGAACACCCCTGTGTTGAGCGTGAAGCCAACCCGAAAACCCTGCTCCGGCGACTCCGGCTCGAGCTGGATCGAGCCGTACTGGAGAATATCGAAGTTACCGCCGATTCCGAGCCCGTATCGACGAAGCAGCTCAGCCTGAAATTTGAAGGTGTCCGCGGCCGGAACCGCCACGGAAAACTTCACCTGTGGTCCATCCGGTCTGCATCCGGCCAACCCAAGAAGTCCAATGACTCCGATCAGCCCGATCGCTCCGGTCGCGAAAACTCTCGCCGCCACGGCAGCCGACGGAAGGGGGCGCACGTGCCCTCTTCCATGATCCATGAACATGGAGACCCCTTTATTTCCGCGGCGAACCGCGCCGCAAACCGGCTCACATCCAAATTTGGATTTCTCGGTCGGGAGAAGCAGGACGACACTCGTCTGCTTGAGTTACGTATCGGCGGTCTTCAGGATGACCTGAGGCTTAAGCGCTCACACCGGAAAATGGCCGACTATTCCGCTCCAATCCATAGACGAATCTCCCGGACAAGGGCTTCCACCCGCGTTCGCTCCCGCGGATCGCTCCAGGAATCCGGAAAAAAATAGTCCCTTCCACCCGCGCGCACCATCACGCCCCTCAGGCGATGAACGCTGCTGCGCTCGGCATCGTAGTCCTGAACGAGGTCCGGGCTGCGCAGCGTCGTCGATGGATGCCGAAGGCTCACGCGAACTTCTGGCACTCCGCGAAATTCGTCCCGAATGAACTCCAGCAGGCACTCGAATGCGGGGTCCGGAATCATGGTGCTCGCGGCCCGACTCGAACGGGCACGGGGGTTACCCACTGGCTTCTAAGGCCAGCGCGTCTACCAATTCCGCCACGCGAGCACATGGGAACCGTATCACATCCCTCATCTCTTTCCTCATCACACTCTCGGGCCAGGACAAAGCCGGCAGGTTTTCTGTTCAAATCGAATCGAGATCAGTGCTATAGACCCTAAGCATGAAAGCAAGAAGAAAGTATCGAAAAGTCTCGAGGTCGGAAGTCGGAAAATCCCGCGTAATGCCATCGCGGAGACAGAGGATGAAGGACGAGATGCTGCGGATCCTGCTTCGCGGTCGCAGCGAAACTCTTGGAGCGGCATGCAAGGCCGTAGGGATCACCCCTACGACTTTCTACTACAGGCTCAAGAAGGCCACCTTCGGCACCGAACGGCGCGGCCGCCACCGAAGGGTCGCCCTTTCGTCCCTGCAGACGTCACGCCTGTCAGCTCTGATCCGCAGGCAGGAGCGCCTTCAGAACGCCTTCCAGACTTTCACGCAGAACATTCTTGGGCACTGATCGAGGTGAGCGCCTTGCGGGGCGCCCCCCTGATCGAGATCCTGCATGGCGAACCCGCCGGGACCGGCTAAGAGGAAAGTTCTCGTCGTCGGAGGCGGCTTTGCAGGCCTCGCGGCCGCGAAGCAGCTAGGTCGCGTCGCCGATCTGGCAGTCGAGCTCGTTGACCGGCGAAACTATCACCTGTTCCAGCCGCTCCTTTATCAGGTCGCGATGGCAGCCCTCTCCCCTGCCGAGATTGCGGTTCCCATTCGGTCCATCCTAGCCAAACATGCTTCGGTCACTGTCACGTTAGGTGAGGTCATCACTATCGACGCGGCAGCTCGGCTCGCGATCCTCGCCGACGGTTCTGAGCGCTCCTACGATTACCTGCTTCTGGGAACGGGTGCGACCCACAGCTACTTTGGACGCCCGGACTGGGAGCTGCATGCGCCGGGTCTCAAGACGCTCGAACAGGCCACTGAAATCCGCCGTCGTGTGCTCACCTCCTTCGAACGCGCGGAGTCGGAGCCAGATCCGGCCAGCCAGCGACGCTGGCTGACTTTTGCGATCGTCGGGGGAGGCCCGACAGGTGTGGAGCTGGCTGGCGCTTTGGGCGAAATCAGTCGCTTTACGCTTTCCAGCGATTTCAGGCGAATCGACCCCGCGAGAACACGCGTCGTTCTCCTCGAGGCTGGGCCGAGAATTCTCGCGGGATTTCCCGAGCTGCTTTCGGCCCGCGCTGCTCGAGATCTCGAGGCCCTCGGAGTGCAGGTCTGGACTTCGACCCGCGTCACCGAAGTCACTGCCGAAGGGGTTGCGCTCGGACGGGAGTTCCTCGAGGCCGCGACGGTGATCTGGGCTGCCGGTATCCTGTCGTCTCCCCTCGGCGCTCAGTTGCCTGCCCGGACGGACTCGCTCGGCCGAGTGCCAGTCCGAGGGGATCTCAGCATTGAAGGGCACCCCGAAATTTTCGTGATTGGCGACCTTGCCCGCGTCGAAGGAGCAGATGGGTCGCCGCTTCCCGGCCTTGCACCCATCGCGCTTCAGGAGGGCAGGCACGCGGCCCGGAACATTCTCGCTGATCTCAAAGGCCGCCCCCGATCTGAGTTCAGGTATGTCGATAAGGGGATGATGGCGACAGTCGGTCGAAAGAGCGCCATCGCCACCATCGGAGGAGCGAGGTTTTCCGGGATTCTAGCGTGGGCCGCCTGGCTCCTGATCCACATTTATTACCTGATCGGATTCAAAAACCGGTTTTTTGTCCTGGTGGATTGGGCCTGGTCATACCTTTCCTACCGAAGGGGTGCGCGCCTCATTGTCGACAAGGAGTGGAGATCCAGGGAAGGCGCTGCGAGGCCGGACCCTTCCGAGCGCTGCTAGGCGGCCTCGCCTCGGGCGATTTTTTTCAGGCTCTGCAGCTCCAGATTCGCTCGATTGAGCTCCTCACGGAGCCGCTGGTCCTCCCGCTGAAGCTCCTCGACCTTGGCCTGAAGTTCCTCGGCTTCCTTCTTGGTCGACGTGACCATTCTCATGGCTCCCTCAAGGCGTTTCTTCATCTCATCGACGTTACCGACCGCCGTTGGCTTCTCTGCCTTCGATAAGTCGTTGACCTTGTCCATGAGCTGCGTGTTGGTTCGCTTGAATTCATCGATCTGGCGCATCGCCCTGTCAAATCGGGCCTGCATTGTCTGATGCTCGGCGAATGAAGGGCCCCGTGTCTTGGCTGAAAACTGTGCGCTGTTGAGCTGGCTCCTGATCTCGGCGATCTTGGAGTTCAGCAGCACATTCTCGTCTTTCAGAACGCCCAAGAGCTTCTGCGAGTGGTTGAACTTGACCTTGAAGCTGGCCTCCTCAGATGAACTATGAGCACTGGCGCGGACGCGCTCCACCGAGATGGTCGCCTGCGCGAGCTGCTCCTTCACCCGCGTGAGCGAGGTGTTCTTCTGGCGCAGCATCTCGTCGCGACGCCGGAGCTCCTCTATCAAGGTCTGCTCCTTGTTGCGAAAGTCGATCTCCTTCTGGCGAATGGATAGATTCAGCTTTTTAGCGAGGTCGTGCAGGCGTGATTTCTCGGCTGTGAGCTCGCCCATCAGCCCATCCATCCACCGGCGCGCTCGCGCGCTTCCCATCTCCTTCTTGAGGTCCGCCGCATCCCGTTGGGCCTTCTGAATGGTTCTGTCGAGGCTGCCAGCATGGATCTCCACCGCGAGGCTGTTGGCTGCCGCCTCGGGATTTCCGGACACGGCCCCGGTGGCGGCATCCTGTTTCTTGGCGTCGACCTTGGTGTCGTCCGCCTTGACCGCGGGGGTCTTCGAATCCGTCGCTTTCCTTTCGGGCTCCCAGGATTTTGCTGCCTTCGAGTGTACGTCCCCCTGCTGAGGGGGTTGGCTTGCGGCCATGTCTTCAGGCGGCGGAGCGGATTCGGTAGCCTCCCATGCGACTTCGCCCGCTCCTGCTTCCGCACTCTCCTCGTCTCTCTTGAAGGGCCAGACCTTGCCCAGCAGCCCGCGGATCTTTACGGTCGCATCCTCGACCGCAGAGTTCCCGCCTCCCGAGACCCGCGTCGGTGCCCGCGAACGCTGCTCTTCGAGCGCCTCGATCTTCCTTTGAAGCGCCCCGATCCGCTCCTCATAGAGGCGGACCTGGTCCGACGTCGGTTCGGAGGAGCCCGCCGCTCCCGCCTGTCCCTTCAGAATGAACGTATCGCCGGCACTGATGGTCTGAGTGACCCCTTTCACGATGACCTTTTCGCCCTGAGGCTGACCTTGGCCGCGCAGCCGGATCGCGTCGGCAAGAGCCGTGCTCTCGCGAACGCCCTTGACCAGGATGTCACCCGTCGACGGCGGTTGCGCCGCCATGGATGCGGTATCGTCACGGAGCAGCTGTGGGTAGTCCAGGTCTCCCATTGCCACGTATTGGGTGGCCTTGGGCGCCTCGCCCGGCGCCTTGGCAAGCACCACTACTTCGAATTGCGAGGGTCCCTTGAGGGCCTGCGAATCCATTTGACCGCTCAGACCCAGCAACGACACGACCTCGACGCGTCGGGCGGAGGGCAGCGCTCGCACGACGACCCGGTTCGCGTGACCGTGCAGAAATCCGAGCATCTCCTCAAAGGGCCCCGAAGGCTTTCCGCCCGTGACACGCTCCTGGAGCCCTTCCGCGGCAACCGCTCTACCTTCCGGGAGCGTGAATGCGACCCCAATGGCGATCTTCTCGCTGTCGACTCCGCATTCGACCACCATGGGAGCGGTGAGGGACTCGCCCTTGTCGCCTTCCTTGAACTGAGATCGATAGGCCTCGAAGATCGTGTACAGAAGGAGCGCACGCAGCCTGAGCTCGTCCGGGCTCGCCTTCTTCAAGCGAGCCGCAAGCAGGTCCGATACTCTCCCAACGTGACGGGTGGAAAAAAGACTCTCGTGGAAAATGCGACACTCCTCGCCGAGGAGTCCTGCTATCCCGAACGATTCGAGGGCTCTCGGAGGCCGCTTGCCGAAGCTAAACATCGGCGAAACCCCCCGGACCGTAGATCGAGGGAACTACCTCTTCCTTGCGGATCATTTCCGAGCTGACTCGGTCCATGCGGCCCGCGATTCTCTGTGCCGCCCGTTCTCCACGCCCTTCGAAAGAGTCTCCACGAAAAATTCGAAGCTTCGGATCGTCGAAAGCCGCCGCGCTGATCGCTACGACCTCATCGACTTCAGTCACTCGCGCCTCTGGCTTGACCCGAGCCATCGTCTCGTCATAGACCCGCCTGCGGACCTGGTTCAGGACCGTCAGATTGCAGTGGCCCAGATGCAACGCAAGGAACACCGACCAGCTCGACCGGAAAATCGCCTTTTCGTACTGCGCGACGTCTTCGTCGCGGGCCTTGAGTAGTACCTCCGGAGAGAGCAAGTCGCAGAGCTCGTTTGCGAAAACAGAGACGAAGAAAGGCTCGATCACGGCTCCACTTCCCCACAGCGGCCCGATAATTCGAACAACGGCATCCGATAGCTCGTAGGGTGACGGCGGAAGGGAAGCCTCCTCATAGTCGTCGGGCACATCCGAATTCGAGATTTTGGGGACCCACGAAAGCAAGGTCTTCACCTCTCGAGCCGCCTCACGAAATGGCAATGCCTTCTCGACGAATTCCGGAAGAAAGAACGACTGAAAGGGCTTCAAGCGCGCGAGTTCCTCGGGCGTGAAGAAATCAAGTGGAGCCTTGACCGCGACGAACTTCTCGTTCGCCTTCATGAACACGTAAACCGGCGCCAGCATGAGTGCGAACGGTGCTACGGATACAATCGGACACATTCGCATCTGCTGACTGGCTTCGGGCGGAAGCTTTCGGTCTCTGAAGTTCATGCCACTCGAGCCTCGTGGCTCGACCTTTCTTCAGCGAACGCCCCGGAATGGGGCACACGCCTTACTCCACTTTTCGACCGAAAGTCTTTTGGAATTAATAGATTGCAAAAAGAACTGAGCCGGGATCTGAATGACTTACACGCACAGTGCTAGACTCAGTGCGCTGCAGTCACTCCGCGTAATGGCAGGAGGCCTCGTGGATAGACACCTGAGTCGACTTTTTCTTAACGAGCTGCGGCGCATCAACTCTGCAATTTTCTTTAGCAACGGGACATCGTGGATGAAAAAAACAACCGGTGGGAGGGTGGATGGGTGAAGGTACGTCCCCTCGAAGAATCACTCTTTCCTTTTTGAAGTTAGGGTCCGGAATTGGAATAGCAGACAATAACGCCTTGGTATAGGGGTGCTTCGGATTGGCATAGAGAACCTCGGCATCGGCAACTTCCACGATCTTGCCAAGGTACATTACGGCGACCCGCGTTGAAATATGCTCCACGACCTTCAGGTCGTGCGCGATGAACAGGTAGGTCAGGCCCAGCTCCTTTTGCAGATCCTGCATGAGGTTCACGATCTGAGCCTGGATCGACACGTCGAGCGCCGATACAGGCTCGTCGCAGACAATGAAGGCCGGCTCCACCGCGAGCGCCCTGGCAATACAGATCCGCTGCCGCTGTCCGCCCGAAAATTCGTGCGGGTACCTCGCGATCGCCTCCGGGCGCAAACCGCATAGATCAAGCAGCTTCAGTATCTTCCTTCTTCGCTCTTCCTTCGAGCCGGCCAGTCGGTGGATGTCGATCGGCTCCCCCAGGATATCCTCCACGGTCATGCGCGGATTCAGGGACGCGTAGGGATCCTGAAAGATGATCTGCATCTGGCGTCTCAACGCGCGCATCTCCGCTGGCAGAAGGAGGGTCACATCCCGGCCCTGATAGAAGATCTCTCCCGCAGTGGGCTCGATCAGCCTGAGAATACACCGGCCGAGGGTCGACTTCCCGCACCCCGACTCTCCCACCAGACCGAGCGTCTCTCCCTTTCTTATGTCGAAAGAGACGCCCGAAACGGCCTTTACAGTAGCGACTTCTCGCGAGAGCAGCCCGCCTCTCACCGGAAAGGTTTTTGCCACATTCCGAACCGAAATCAGCGTCTCGCCGGTATCTGCCATTGCATCTCCCTCAGATGTCCCGAATGCACCGAATGGAGTGCGGGAGCTCCGGCTCCTTCGTAAGTACAGCGGGAATATCGCGCAAGGCGGGCTCATCGCCCCGACAGGCGTCGATCACGAATGAGCAGCGATCCTGAAACCGGCAGCCCCTCGGCAGGTGAAGCATGTTCGGCACGATTCCAGGAATCGCCTCAAGCCGCTTTTTCTTCACCTTACCCGTGGGGTCCTGGCTCAGAGTCGGGATGCTGTTGAGCAGACCCCGCGTATACGGATGTCTCGGCTGCGCAAAAATCTCTCCGACAGACCCCTGTTCGGCGACCCGCCCCGCGTACATGACGACAACCTCGTCCGCCATCTCCGCGACGACTCCCAGATCATGGGTAATCAGAATGATCGCCATCCCGACCTTCTGTTGGAGCTCTCGGAGCAGATCCAGGATCTGCGCTTGGATCGTCACGTCCAAGGCGGTCGTGGGCTCGTCGGCTATCAGGATATTCGGATTGCACGACAGTGCCATGGCGATCATCACCCGCTGGCGCATCCCTCCGGAAAGCTGGTGGGGGTAGTCCTCGATGCGTCTCTCCGGCGACGAGATCCCCACGAGCTTCAGCATCTCAACGGCTTTGTTCCGCACCTCGGCTGAGGAGAGGTCCTGGTGCAGCTCAATGGCCTCCCGGATCTGGTTCCCGATCGTGAAAACCGGATTCAGGGACGTCATCGGCTCTTGAAAGATCATTGAAATCTCATTGCCGCGGATGGCGCGCATCTCGGCGAGGTCCACCTTGAGAAGGTCCTTCCCCCCGTAATGGATCTCGCCGCCCACGATCCTCCCCGGCGGGGTCTGAACGAGCCTCATAATGGAGAGACTCGTCACGCTCTTCCCACACCCCGACTCGCCGACAATTCCGAGCGTCTTCCCCTTGAATACGGAGAAGCTGACGTCGTCGACGGCCCGAATCTCCCCTTCCTCGGTGAAAAAAGACGTCTTCAAGCCCTTCACGTCCAGGATCTTCTCGAAATTCCGCTCCATCAGAACCCCCGCCTCATTTGATCTTCGGGTCGAGCGCGTCCCGCAGGGCGTCACCCAGGATATTGAACGCCAGCACTACGAAGAACATCGCTCCCGTCGCTCCCGCAAGCTGCCACCACACCCCGCGCGAGAGCTCGAGCTTCGCATCGTCGATCATGATCCCCCAGCTCGGCTGTCCCTGCACTCCGAGCCCGAGAAACGAGAGAATCACCTCGGACTTGATGGCTGCCATGAACTGGATCGAGAGGTTGATGATCACGAAGTGAGAGACGTTCGGGAGAATATGCCGAAAAATTCGGGACCCATGCGAAGCACCGATGCTCTCAGCCGCGACCACATAATCGCGGCTCTTGTGCTTCATGAACTCGCCCCGAATCACTCGCGCAAGGCCGATCCAGGCTGTCGAACCGAGCGCGATGTAGATCGCGGTGATTCCCTTGCCAAGCACGTAGGTAATCGCGATGAGAAGCATGATCCCGGGAATGGACGTCAGCGTCGTGTAGAACCACACGATCAGGTCATCGACCCAGCCGCCGAAGTAACCGGACATCGCTCCCAATAGAATTCCGATTGGCACGCTGATCAGGCACGAGACCAGCCCGACGCTCATTGCCACGCGCGTGCCATGGATCACCTTGTAAAACACGCTTCTCCCGAAAATATCGGTCCCGAAGATGAGCTGAAGCTTTTCGGTCGATGGGGGCTGGTAAGCCCCCCCAACGACGGTGTCCCAGGGCGTCGCGATCAGCCCGACTTTGGCCAGAAACGCCACCAGCGCGTACGCAACGATGATGAAAATACATAGGAAGGCCAGTCTGTCGCGGCGAAGTCGATGCAGCCCATCGCGCCAGAGGCTGCGACCACGTGGAGGCTCCGCCATACCGACCGGACCCGCCGTCACGCTCCCCCCGCTCACGGCAACTTTACCCTCGGGTCGACCAGCGTATAAATGACGTCAGTCGCAAGATTTCCGAAAATATAGAGCAGCGCCTGAAGCGTCGTCATCGCCTTGATGACCGGGAAGTCGCTGTTGTGGATGGCGTCGATCGTGATGCTTCCGAGGCCCGGAATTCCAAAAAAGCTCTCAAGCAGGAACGAGCCGAGGATGAGCAGTGGGATCTCAATGACCACGTTGGTCACGATGGGCACCATGCTGTTCTTGAGCACGTGCTTGAAGAACACTCGCTTCTCTGTCAGCCCCTTCGCGCGCGCGGTGCGCACGTAGTCCTGGTTCGATTCCTCTAGAATGGCGGTTCTAAAAAAACGAACGTCGTACCCCAGGCTCACCACCACCCAGAGCAGAATCGGCATCGCTACATAGTTGAACCGGTCTGGCCATGCCGTCTCGAACCCTGAAATGGGAAAGAGGCTGAGCTTGTAAGCCAGAAAATACTGACCGAAAAGAATGTAAGCCAGCATGGGAACACTCATGCCGAAAACGCACGCGACGACGACGAGCTTGTCGACCCAGCGGCCCCGAAAATAGGCGACGAGCAGGGCGATGCAGATCGCGAGCACGGTCGTGATCAAAAATGCCGGAATCGCGAGCGTGAGCGACGGACCGATCCCTCGAAGGATCATTTCACTGATCTTCTGCCGAGTCGCGTAGCTCCGCCCATAATCGAACGTCGCGATCTGGCCTAGGTACTTCACGAACTGGACGTAATGCGGCTGATCGAAGCCGTATTCCCGCCTCAGCTCCTCGATCTGCCTCGCATTCGCGTGCTTGCCGAGCATCTGGTAGGTCGGGTCACCCCCCACCATGTTGAAGAGCACGTAGATGACAAGCGCGATTCCGAAGATGATCGGGATCGTCTGAAGCAGCTTCCGAACGACGTATCCGAACATGTCCGGCTCGCCCTGACCCCGCCCCTCAGTTCCTCAACGCCGGATCTACGCGGTAATACTTTGCGCGCCCATGGTCAAAATCATGCAGCTTATACCCCTTCAGCCACTTGTGGGTCAGCCCGTAAGCGATACGGTGTACGCCGAAAACCCAGGGACAGTCCTCGATTACGATCTGCGCCATCTTCTTGTAGAGCGCGGTGCGCTCCGAGCCGTCTGAGAGAGTCAGGGACCTGTCGTAGAGCTGGTCGTACTCCGGGTTCGAGTAGTTCGCGTCGTTAGGTCCGGGTGACGCATTCTTGCTGTAGAAGAGCTGGAGAAAATTTTCCCCGTCGGGGTAGTCGGCGGCCCAGGCGAATCCCCAGAAATGGCCCTTCTTGTTCTTCACGGCAGCCTGGAACTCGGGCCTGGAATAGGAGTTCACCTTGAGAGTCACGCCGATCGCGGT